>NZ_JANEWH010000023.1:0-46384 GCF_028069715.1 Kluyvera sp. Awk 3
CAGCAATACTACCCTTTCCGTTATATAACATAAATCCTCCCATCCTATTCCCACCCTGATAAAAAATGTGATCCATCATGTGAAAAATAATTATCGTAATCCCACAAGCTATTTTTATAATAGATTTCTTTAATTTCATTATTTACCCTCGCACTCATACTTGTATGGTGATCGAGAGGATAAATAATGAGACCGCGTCAGGAAATAGCCCAGCCCCGTCACTTTTCATATTGTTGGTTGCCCTCCAGCGTGGAAGGAACATGGCTTAAACCGTATTTACAAGCGGTTCATCTCCCCCATCAGGAGGACGAGAACAACCAGACATTGCTGCTGGAGATTAAACAACTCACTGCAGACACGGTAATAGCCGCCGCTCCTCATGAAGCCTCGCTAATTTTTAAACTCGAGCCCTTCACAGACTCTCAGCCATGTCATGGCGAATATCTGATTACACGCGATGATTACGCGATAACCATTACTGCCGGAGATTATGCCGGGTTACTGTATGGCTGGTTCCATTTGCTGCGTAATATCGCTAATCCAACGGGTGTGAAGGAAATAACAAAAGAACGCCCGGCTTTTGCAATCCGCATGATTAACCACTGGGATAATATGGATGGCTCGATCGAGCGCGGATATGCAGGCCGTTCACTCTTTTTCGCTGATAATAAAATAAGTTACGATGAAACTCGCCTGTGCCAATACGCACGTCTGCTGGCCAGCGTCGGCATCAACGCCCTGACGATAAACAATGTTAACGTCCACCATCATGAAACCAACCTGATTCGTCAACACCTGCTGCCTGACGTTGCCCGTATCGCGGCTATTTTCCGCCGCTACGCTATCCAGCTTTTCCTGAGCGTTAACTTTGCCGCGCCTATTGAAACCGGCGAACTCGCCACGGCAGACCCCTTTGATCCGCAGGTTGTGACGTGGTGGCAGCAACGCGCCGAAGAGATTTATCAATATATTCCTGATTTTGGCGGCTACGTAGTGAAAGCGGACTCGGAGCATCGCCCTGGCCCCTTCACCTATGAGCGTACCCATGCTGACGGCGCCAATATGCTAGCGCGCTCGTTAGCTCCTTACGGGGGTCTGCTGTACTGGCGCTGCTTCGTCTACAACTGCCAGCAAAAATGGTATGACCGTAGCACCGATCGCGCCCGTGCCGCCTGGGACCACTTTGCGCCACAGGATGGGCAGTTCGATGACAACGTTATTTTGCAGATCAAAAGCGGTCCGATGGACTTCCAGGTTCGTGAACCGGTATCACCCCTGCTGGGCGCGATGCCCCACACCAACAAAGTCATGGAATTGCAAATCACCCAGGAGTATACCGGCCAGCAAATCGATCTCTGCTGGTTAGTTCCCCAGTGGAAAACCATTCTCGGCTTTGATACCCAACCGGGAAGGCACGACGCCTCGATTGCCGATATCCTCGCAGGCCGTTGTCGTCAGCACTCTATGCGCCACAGCGGCGTCACGGCGGTGGTCAACACTGGCGATCATCCCTTCTGGACGGGTCATCCGCTTGCGCAGGCCAATCTCTACGGTTATGGCCGTTTAGTATGGGATCCTGAGATCGATGAACGCCTGCTGGCACAGGAGTGGTGCAAGCTCACGCTGTCTGACTCCCCCAAAACCGTCGACACCGTTAGCCAGATGCTGCTCAGCAGCTGGTTAGTTTACGAAAGCTATACCGCACCACTGGGTGTAGGCTGGATGGTACAGCCCCATCACCACTACGGTCCCGCGGTTGATGGCTACGAATACGATAGCTGGGGTACTTACCACTACGCTAACCGCTACGGTCTTGGCGTCGACCGCACCCAAAACAGCGGTACAGGATACGTAAAACAATATCATCCGCTCAACTGCCAGATGTATAACAATCCGAATCGTTGCCCGCAGGAGCTGATTTTATTCTTCCATCATCTGAAATATCGCCACGTCCTGCCTTCAGGTAAGACCGTTATCCAGCACATTTACGACAGCCACTTTAATGGCGTGGCTCAGGTTGAGGATTATATTCAAAAATGGGCTGAGCTTGCCGCTGATAAAAACATTCCAGAAGATCTATTTCACGAAGTACAAGAGCGTTTAAATAGACAACTGAATAACGCTGAAGCCTGGCGTGACCAGGTCAACACCTATTTTTATCGTAAATCAGGTATTCATGACTCACGAAACAGAAAGATTTATCCCTGATAAATAAAAACCATTAGCCGGTGGCATTTATGCCACCGCTAAATAAATTCATCTAACTTTATGGCGTATTTCTGGAGATACCCTATGAGCACCCCTGTACCGATTAAACTGCGAACCTATATTGGTTACGGCATGACGGACCTCTTTTCCAGCGGCGCATTTTCCATTATTGCGGCGTGGTTAATGTATTTTTTTACCAACTTTTCGGGTCTGACGCCCATTCAGGCAGGATCGATTCTATTTATCGCCAAAATTATCGATACCTTCGTTAGCCCCTGCGTTGGCTATCTTACCGATAATATCGGGAATACCCGGTTAGGCCGTCGTTTTGGTCGCCGACGCATCTTCCTGCTGCTGGGCGCAGTGCTGGTGTATGTCTATTCACTGCTGTGGATCCCCGGCATGCCCTATCTTTACTATCTGGTGGTCTACCTTTCCATAGAGATCATCGGTGCGCTGGTCATCATTCCCTGGGAAACCCTCGCTTCCGAAATGACCGACGACTACAAGCAGCGCAGTATTCTGTCCGCCGTTCGTCTGTTTTATGGCGGTTTCAGTACCTGGCTCGCGACCTTCTTACCGGGACGTCTGTTTGCACATTTCGGTACGTCGGACAGCAAAGTTTTCTTCATTAACGCCGTCATTTTCTCCGTTATTTTTATGGTGGCTCTGCTGGTCACCTGGTCCACCACCTGGGAGCGTAAACAGGAAAGCACGGCAGATGCCCCTAAAGCACGCAGCTTCAGCATAAAACATATTTTTACGGATATGGCTTCTACGCTACGCGTGCGCTGCTTCCGCCAGCACCTGACCATGTACGTGCTATCGTTTACCTCACTCGATCTGTTCTACACGGTATTTATCTATTTTATTATTTACTCGCTGAACAGCACTTCGGTGATGGCCTCAAACCTGTTGGCGGTGGGTATTTTCCTTACCGGCTGGAGTAACGCGCTGATGGCGTGGATGGTGATCCGTTATGGCCAGACCTGGAGCCTGAGAATCTGTCTGACCGTCAGCATGCTGTGCTTTTTTGTCTTTTCCGGGTTCTACTTCTGGAAGCCTTTATTGATGCTTCCCATCATGTACGTCACTTCGCTTATCTATCAGTTCTTCAAGGGTGGCTACGTCTATATTATCTGGAATATTTATCCTTTTATTCCTGATGTCGATGAATTGGTCACACGCCAACGCCGCGAAGGTGTTTTTGCTGGCGTGATGACGCTTGCCAGAAAAAGCACCTCAGCGCTGGCTGGAATGTTAATTGGCATCGTACTGCAAGCCGTCCATTTCGACGCGACCAGCAGCACTCAATCCATCACCACTATTCACGGGATTACTGCCCTGTTCTTTTTTGGCAACGTCATTTTGTTACTGCTCAGCACCATTATTGCGTTCCGCTTCAAGCTGTCGAAAGAGAATCATCAGATAGTCAAAAATGAAATTGCACGTTTGAAAAATGGCGGTTCGTTAAGCGATACGGCTCCTGAAACGAAGGCGGTACTGCACACCCTGACCGGCCTGCCGCATGAAAAATTGTGGCCCGAAAAATAACCTACTCTCATCCGAATTCAGTCGTATCGGAAATATAATTTAAATTCATAATGGATGAAAAGAATGAAAAATATCACCTTACTATCGACTGCTATTAGCCTTGCTCTTATGAGTACCTCTGCATCAGCAATGAAAATTACAGATTCCTGGGTTAACTTTCGTGAAGCTTATATGTCCGGGAGCGAACAATTCCAGACAAAAATAGAATACGGAATGAAATTGGATGACGACCTCTATTTCAGCATTCAGAATACTTCCGGGCAAGGTAAGCACTTTGATGAATTTAATAACCGCTATAATGAAATTGAATCCAACTATAAGATCCCACTTGCTTCACGCCTGTTCTTCTGGCCCGGTTTCGTTTTTAACTGGGGTTCTAACGGCAGCGCCTTTGATCCCTACGTCAAACTTGGCGTGCAGGTGACTGATAACTTCATGCTCATTGCAGGCTACCGCTATAACCAGAACAATTATCAGAGCTTCGACTATAACGGCGATTACACCGAAGATTCCAACCAGGAAGTTAACATCTGGGCCGACCTCAATGTCACCGACCGAATCTGGATGGAGTACAACTTTACCTATCATAAACGTGATGAAGATTATCGCTACGGCAATGGTTCGACCGAGAACTACGAGCATACGTTAGCGTTAAGCTACAAAATTGACGACCACTTTACGCCTTATATTGATGTCGCTTATCTGGATAAAGCCAGCGACGGCGATGACGAAAACCGGGTACGTATAGGCGTGTACTATCATTTCTGACGTTCTCATCACCCGGCAGCCTGGCGCTGTCGGGTGAGGTGCACAAATGCCACATCACACGCCCGCCAGAAAACGGAATCGATAAAAAAACCCGCATAAAAATGAAGATTCATCAATAACAGAAGATTCTACGTACGTATTTTTTAGTATTCATTAAGCCCTATTGCATTATTTCTTCCAGAGGCTGAAAAAGCCTTGCACCCGTGCGCCCTTTACGGCATTTTTTTAGTCATGCAAAGGCAACGCGATAGCGCAACGCCACACAACAACACAGCACAACAGGGTTAACGGAGAAGTCTATGTGTTCTATTTTTGGTGTACTGGATATTAAAACTGACGCGGGCGAGCTGCGTAAAAAAGCGCTTGAGCTCTCCCGCCTGATGCGCCACCGTGGCCCGGACTGGTCCGGTATTTACGCATGCGATAAAGCTATTCTTGCGCATGAACGTTTGTCGATTGTTGACGTGAACGCCGGCGCACAGCCGCTGTATAACGAAAAGAAAACGCACGCTCTGGCGGTCAACGGTGAAATCTACAACCATCAGGCCCTGCGTGCTGAATATGCCGATCGCTATCAGTTCCAGACCGGCTCAGACTGTGAAGTGATCCTCGCGCTGTACCAGGAAAAAGGCCCCGAGTTCCTTGACGATCTGCAGGGCATGTTCGCCTTCGCACTGTATGACAGCGAGAAAGACGCGTATCTGATTGGCCGCGACCATATCGGTATTATCCCGCTGTATATGGGCCATGATGAATTCGGCAACTTTTATGTCGCCTCAGAAATGAAGGCGCTGACTCCGGTTTGTCGCACCATTCAGGAGTTCCCGGCAGGCAGCTACCTGTGGAGCAAAGACGGCGAAATTCGTCAGTACTATCAGCGCGACTGGTTCGATTACGACGCGGTAAAAGACAACGTCACCGACAAAAATGAGCTTCGTCAGGCGCTGGAAGAATCCGTGAAAAGCCACCTGATGTCCGACGTTCCTTACGGCGTGCTGCTGTCCGGCGGTCTGGACTCTTCGGTTATCTCGGCTATCACCAAAAAATTCGCCGCCCGTCGCGTCGAAGATCAGGAACGCTCTGAAGCCTGGTGGCCGCAGTTGCACTCTTTCGCCGTCGGTCTGGAAGGTTCACCTGACCTGAAAGCCGCGCAGGAAGTGGCTAACCACCTCGGCACCGTGCACCATGAAATTCACTTCACCGTGCAGGAAGGTCTGGATGCCATTCGTGATGTTATCTACCACATCGAAACCTATGATGTGACCACCATCCGCGCCTCCACGCCGATGTACCTGATGTCACGTAAAATCAAAGCGATGGGCATCAAAATGGTGCTGTCTGGCGAAGGTTCTGATGAAGTGTTTGGCGGCTACCTGTACTTCCATAAAGCGCCGAACGCCAAAGAACTGCACGAAGAGACCGTACGTAAACTGCAGGCGCTGCATATGTATGACTGCGCCCGTGCCAACAAAGCGATGTCCGCCTGGGGCGTGGAAGCACGCGTGCCGTTCCTGGATAAAAAATTCCTCGATGTGGCAATGCGCATCAACCCGCAGGATAAAATGTGTGGCAACGGTAAAATGGAAAAACACGTGCTTCGCGAGTGTTTCGAATCCTATCTGCCGGCAAGCGTGGCGTGGCGCCAGAAAGAGCAGTTCTCTGACGGCGTTGGCTACAGCTGGATTGATACGCTGAAAGAAGTAGCGGCAAAACAGGTGACCGACCAGCAGCTGGAAACCGCACACTTCCGTTTCCCGTACAACACGCCGAGCTCAAAAGAAGGCTACCTGTACCGTGAAATCTTTGAAGAGCTGTTCCCGGTGCCGAGCGCTGCGGAATGCGTACCGGGTGGCCCGTCCGTAGCATGTTCCTCTGCGAAAGCCATTGAGTGGGATGAAGCATTCAAAACCATGGACGATCCGTCTGGCCGTGCGGTAGGCGTGCATCAGTCTGCTTATAAGTAAGCACGATGTTTTAATAGCAGGGCCCCGATGGCGACATCGGGGCCCTGCTTCTTTCCGCTGTCGGCAAACCCACGTTTGCAGTGATAACAATCATTTCTTAAACCGGTGCCAGAACCCACTAGCCAACGCACTGTGAAGGGTCTATTTTACGTTTGGGATAACGGTAAATAGCCAATAATTGCCGAATAATGCGCCAGGCTGTTCGCAACCTAACCAAACAGTCACATTCCGGTGAATTTCATTGAAAAAGGTGTTGACGGTCCAGGGCTCAATACGCATAATGCGCCCCGCAACGCCGATAAGGTAACGCGAAAAAAAAGATGGCTACGTAGCTCAGTTGGTTAGAGCACATCACTCATAATGATGGGGTCACAGGTTCGAATCCCGTCGTAGCCACCATCTTTTTTTGCGGGAGTGGCGAAATTGGTAGACGCACCAGATTTAGGTTCTGGCGCCGCAAGGTGTGCGAGTTCAAGTCTCGCCTCCCGCACCATTCACCAGTAAGCGTTGCACGGATGGGGTATCGCCAAGCGGTAAGGCACCGGTTTTTGATACCGGCATTCCCTGGTTCGAATCCAGGTACCCCAGCCATTTTTCTTCGATATTTGCGGTTAACCGCGACGGTATTGGGGTATCGCCAAGCGGTAAGGCACCGGTTTTTGATACCGGCATTCCCTGGTTCGAATCCAGGTACCCCAGCCATCGAAGAAAACAATCTGGCTACGTAGCTCAGTTGGTTAGAGCACATCACTCATAATGATGGGGTCACAGGTTCGAATCCCGTCGTAGCCACCATATTCCGGAGTGCCGGGTTTACCCGGTTATCCAAAAACAATTTGTTGGGGTATCGCCAAGCGGTAAGGCACCGGATTCTGATTCCGGCATTCCGAGGTTCGAATCCTCGTACCCCAGCCAATTTTAAAAGTCGTTCACATCAGTGAATGCACCCGTTGGGGTATCGCCAAGCGGTAAGGCACCGGATTCTGATTCCGGCATTCCGAGGTTCGAATCCTCGTACCCCAGCCAAATTTTAAAGCTCGCTTCGGCGAGCTTTTTTTGTTTTTGTCCCTGCCAGAATGCCGTAGGCCTGATAAGCAAAGCGCCATCAGGCAGCGTGCCGGATGGCAGCGCTGCCTTATCCGAACTACAACTACAATCCCAGCGCGTACTTCAGCGCCTGACGTTTCAATACGCCCGCCCGCTGTGCCGCCATTAACCCCACATTACGCAAAACCCGCAGCGGGCCGAGATCGTTGCTGAAACCGGCGTAGAACAGATCCATGCCGCTTTGCATCAGCAGATTGTCCACCCGACGGCGCGACTGATAGCGTTCGAGCACCGGCAGACTGGCCCAGTCTTCGCCGACGCTGCGTGCGTTCGCCAGCACGTCCAGCAGCGCATCAACGTCGCGGTAGCCCAGATTCACACCCTGCCCCGCCAGCGGATGAATGGTATGCGCGGCGTCGCCTACCAGCACCAGCCCCGGCTGCACATACTGCAACGCATGGCGGCGCGTCAGGGGGAATGCCCCTGCCGCCACCGGCGTAACATTTCCTAAACGCGCCGGAAAATGCGCGCTGATTTCTCGCTGAAGCTGCGTCATCGACAGCGCCTGTAGCTGGCGAATGCGCGCCGGGGTGTCGTACCACACCAGCGAAGCCCAGTTATCGTAAAGCGGTAAATAAGCACGCGGCCCGGTCGGTGTAAACTGCTGCCAGGTACTGTCACCCGGTTCGTTTTCGGACTTCACGGTGATCAGCATACAGGATTGTGGATACTGCCAGCCGTGCACGCCAATACCCGCCAGTTGCCGCACCTGCGACTGCGCCCCGTCGGCACCGACCACCAGACGAGCAACAATCTCAGTGTCATCCGCCAGATGCAAATGCTGGCCGTGTATTTCGTTTAACGCACTGCCGTGCAGCAGCGTGACCTGCGGATGCGCCTCCAGCGCCTGCCACAGCGCCAGCTGTAGAACATTGTTCTCGACCATATAGCCGAGGTTTGGCAGCTTCAGCTCGGCGGCGTCGAATACCACATGCGCGGTCTGCCACTCCCAGGTCTCAAGACGCCGCCACGGATGCGCGCGCATTGCCAGTACGGCGTCCCAGACACCCAGGCTGCGTAACAGCTGCACAGACGCGGCGCTGATGGCGGAAATGCGCACGTCCGGCTGAGCCGTAGGATCAAATGCCGGAGGCGGCGCTTTATCCAGCACCACAACCGAAAAACCATTCTGCGCCAGACCTAACGCTAACGCGCCGCCGACCATCCCACCGCCGATAACGGCGACGTCAGTATGTCGAATTGTCATCATTTATTATCCTTAAAGCCGAATCCCTTAAGTTTACCGGACTTTTGCCCTTTACGGCGAATATCCGCCAGGCTGGTCACAACCGCGTCAAAGCATTACAATACGCGCCCGGCAATGTTGGCTATTCATAATTGAGCAAGAGCAAGGCGATGACAAAAAAACTCCATATTAAAACCTGGGGCTGTCAGATGAACGAATACGATTCATCAAAGATGGCCGATCTGCTGGATGCCACTCATGGGTATCAACTGACTGAAAATGCAGCAGAAGCCGATGTCTTGCTGCTGAACACCTGCTCAATTCGAGAGAAAGCGCAGGAGAAAGTCTTTCACCAGTTAGGCCGCTGGAAATTAATCAAAGCCAAAAATCCAAAGGTCATTATTGGTGTCGGCGGCTGCGTTGCGTCTCAGGAAGGCAAACTCATTCGCCAACGCGCCCACTACGTAGATATTATTTTCGGGCCGCAAACGCTGCACCGTCTGCCAGAAATGATTGACGCCGTACGCAACAATCGTCGCCCGGTGATTGACGTCAGCTTCCCGGAAATCGAGAAGTTTGACCGTCTGCCTGAACCGCGCGCCGAAGGCCCGACCGCATTCGTTTCCATCATGGAAGGCTGTAACAAGTACTGCACTTACTGCGTGGTGCCGTATACCCGTGGTGAAGAAGTCAGCCGCCCATGCGACGACATCTTATTTGAGATTGCCCAACTGGCCGCTCAGGGCGTGCGTGAAGTCAACCTGCTGGGACAGAACGTTAACGCCTGGCGCGGTGAGAACTACGATGGCACCACCGGCTCCTTCGCGGAACTGCTGCGCCTGGTGGCCGCCATTGACGGGATCGACCGCGTGCGCTTCACCACCAGCCACCCGATCGAGTTCACCGACGACATCATCGAAGTCTATCGCGATACGCCGGAGCTGGTGAGCTTCCTGCACCTGCCGATTCAGAGCGGTTCGGACCGCGTGCTGAACCTGATGGGCCGCCCGCACACCGCGCTGGAGTACAAATCGATTATCCGTAAGCTGCGCGCCGCGCGTCCGGATATTCAGATAAGCTCCGACTTTATCGTCGGTTTCCCGGGAGAAACGACCCAGGACTTCGAGCAGACCATGAAGCTGATTGCCGATGTGAACTTTGACGTGAGCTTTAGCTTTGTCTTCTCCGCGCGTCCAGGCACGCCGGCAGCCGATATGGTCGACGATGTACCGGAAGAAGAGAAAAAGCAGCGCCTGTACATTCTGCAGGAGCGTATCAACCAGCAAGCGATGGCCTGGAGCCGCCGTATGCTTGGCACCGTCCAGCGTATCCTGGTGGAAGGTACCTCGCGTAAAAGCATTATGGAGCTGACCGGGCGCACTGAGAACAACCGCGTGGTCAACTTTGAAGGCACGCCGGACATGGTCGGTAAGTTTGTTGACGTGGAAATTATCGACGTCTACACCAACTCCCTGCGCGGCAAGCTGGTGCGCACCGAAGATGAGATGGGCCTGCGTGTGGTTGAAACGCCGGAGTCAGTCATTGCGCGTACCCGCAGAGAGAGCGACCTGGGCGTAGGAATCTACCAGCCTTAATCTTCATGGCCCGTCAACTCTGGCGGGCCTTGTATTTCCTCCTGCCACCCCCATATTTATCGCAATGCTTGCGCCTTTTGACTGCGGCGTGAATAATTCCTTTACGAGCCAAAGACGCGTGTCCTACGGCTATACAGACATAAGAGGAACAGTTTGAACATAGACACTCGCGAAATTACCCTGGAGCCTGCAGACAATGCCCGTCTGCTGAGCCTGTGTGGCCCGTTTGATGACAATATCAAACAGCTGGAGCGACGACTGGGCATCGAAATCAACCGCCGCGATAACCATTTCAAACTGACGGGACGCGCCATCTGCGTGACCGCCGCTGCTGATATTCTACGTAACCTGTATGTCGACACCGCCCCGATGCGCGGCCAGATTCAGGACATTGAGCCAGAGCAGATCCACCTGGCGATTAAAGAAGCGCGCGTGCTGGAACAGAGCGCCGAGAGCGTGCCGGACTACGGCAAAGCCATCAATATCAAAACCAAGCGTGGGGTGATCAAACCGCGTACGCCTAACCAGGCGCAGTACATCGCCCACATTCTCGATCACGATATCACCTTCGGTATCGGCCCGGCAGGTACCGGTAAAACCTACCTGGCGGTGGCGGCTGCGGTCGACGCGCTGGAGCGTCAGGAAATTCGCCGTATTCTGCTGACCCGTCCGGCGGTTGAAGCGGGCGAAAAACTTGGCTTCCTGCCTGGTGATTTAAGCCAAAAGGTTGACCCGTATCTGCGCCCGCTGTACGACGCGCTGTTCGAGATGCTCGGCTTCGAGAAAGTTGAGAAGCTGATGGAGCGTAACGTCATCGAAGTCGCGCCGCTGGCCTACATGCGCGGCCGTACGCTGAACGATGCGTTTATCATTCTTGATGAAAGCCAGAACACCACCATCGAACAGATGAAGATGTTCCTGACGCGTATCGGCTTTAACTCTAAAGCGGTTATCACCGGCGACGTCACCCAGATTGACCTGCCGCGCAGCACCAAATCCGGCCTGCGCCATGCTATCGAAGTGCTGGCCGAAGTTGATGAAATCAGCTTTAACTTCTTCCACAGCGAAGACGTGGTGCGCCACCCGGTGGTTGCCCGCATCGTCAACGCCTATGAGGCGTGGGAAGAAGCCGATCAAAAACGTAAAGCCGAGCTGGCCGCAGAACGCAAACGCGAAGCTCAGGCGCAGGAGCAGAAATGAGTCAGGTGATCCTCGATCTCCAGTTGGCCTGTGAAAATAACACCGGTCTGCCAGAAGAAAGTCAGTTCCAGGGCTGGCTGGATGCCGTTATCCCGCAGTTCCAGGAGGAATCAGAAGTGACGATTCGCCTGGTGGATGAAGCTGAGAGCCATGAACTGAACCTCACCTATCGCGGTAAGGATAAACCGACCAACGTGCTCTCCTTCCCGTTTGAAGCGCCACCGGGTATGGAGATGCCGCTGTTGGGCGATCTGATCATCTGCCGTCAGGTGGTGGAGCAGGAAGCCGCTGAGCAAGGCAAACCGTTGGAAGCCCACTGGGCGCACATGGTTGTCCACGGCAGCCTGCATCTGCTGGGCTATGACCACATCGAAGATGAGGAAGCGGAAGAGATGGAAAGCCTCGAGACAGAGATAATGCTTGCTCTGGGCTATGAGGATCCGTACATTTCCGAGAAAGAATAAAGCGTTGGGCTGCGGCCCAATGTTTTTCCATGCCGTCCGGCGCTGAATTTACGCGCGACGAGCGACAGTTTAATCAACATGAGAACCCAAACGACGCCATGAGCGACGACAATTCACACAGTAGTGACACAGTAAACAGCAAAAAGGGATTCTTCTCCCTCTTACTCAGCCAGCTTTTCCACGGTGAACCGAAAAACCGTGACGATCTTCTGGCGCTGATCCGTGATTCCGGGCAAAACGAGCTTATCGATGAAGATACGCGCGACATGCTCGAAGGGGTAATGGATATCGCCGACCAGCGCGTCCGCGACATCATGATCCCGCGCTCCCAAATGATTACCCTGAAACGCAACCAGACCCTGGACGAATGTCTTGATGTGATCATCGAGTCCGCCCACTCGCGTTTCCCGGTTATCAGCGAGGACAAAGATCACATTGAAGGGATTCTGATGGCCAAGGATCTGCTGCCGTTTATGCGCAGCGATGCCGAAGCTTTCAGCATGGATAAAGTGTTACGCACCGCGGTTGTCGTACCGGAAAGCAAACGGGTTGACCGTATGCTCAAGGAATTCCGCTCCCAGCGCTACCATATGGCCATCGTTATCGATGAGTTTGGCGGCGTTTCGGGCCTGGTGACTATCGAAGATATTCTGGAGCTTATCGTCGGCGAAATCGAAGACGAGTATGACGAAGAGGACGATATCGACTTCCGTCAGCTCAGCCGCCACACCTGGACGGTGCGCGCGCTGGCCTCTATCGAAGACTTCAACGACGCCTTCAGCACCCACTTCAGCGATGAAGAGGTCGATACCATCGGCGGGCTGGTGATGCAGGCCTTTGGTCATCTGCCGGCGCGTGGGGAAACCATCGACATTGATGGTTACCAGTTTAAGGTGGCGATGGCTGACAGCCGTCGTATTATTCAGGTTCATGTTAAGATTCCGGACGATTCCCCCCAACCGAAACTGGACGAATAATCTCCATGGCATTTGCCTCATTGCTTGAACGCCAGCGCATTCGCCTGCTGCTGGCGCTACTTTTCGGAGCCAGCGGTACGCTGGCTTTTTCTCCTTATGACATCTGGCCTGCGGCGATTATCTCGCTGATGGGTCTGCAGGGGCTGACACTCAACCGTCGCCCGGTGCAGGCGGCGGCCATTGGTTATTTCTGGGGCTTTGGCCTGTTTGGCTCCGGTATCAACTGGGTTTATGTCAGTATTGCGCAGTTTGGCGGTATGCCTGGCGCGGTCAACGTCTTCCTCGTGGTGCTGCTGGCGGCTTACCTGTCGCTGTATACCGGCCTGTTTGCCGGTGTTTTGTCGCGGCTGTGGCCGAAAACGAACTGGCTGCGCGTAGCGATTGCCGCGCCGGTCGTCTGGCAGTTGACCGAATTCCTGCGCGGCTGGGTGCTGACCGGCTTCCCGTGGCTGCAGTTTGGCTACAGCCAGATTGACGGGCCGCTGAAAGGGCTCGCGCCGCTGATGGGCGTGGAGGCGATTAACTTCCTGCTGATGATGGTAAGCGGCCTGCTGGTGCTGGCGCTGGTCACCCGTAACTGGCGTCCGCTGGTCATCGGCGTGGTGCTCTTTGCCCTGCCCTTCCCGCTGCGCTATATCCAGTGGTACACCCTGCAAACCGACAAAACCACTCAGGTTTCGCTGGTCCAGGGGGACATTCCGCAGGCGTTGAAGTGGGACGAAAACCAGCTGCTGAATACGCTAAAAGTCTACCTCGACGCTACCGAGCAGGTGATGGGCAAATCGCAACTGATTATCTGGCCGGAGTCGGCGATTCCGGATCTGGAAATCAACCAGCAGCGCTTCCTCAGCATGATGGACGATCTCCTGCGCGCCAAAGACAGTACGCTGATTACGGGCATCGTCGATTCGCGCCTCAACAAGCAGAACCGTTACGACACCTACAACACCATTATCACGCTGGGCAAAGACAGCCCATACAGCTACGAATCCAGCAACCGCTATAACAAGAACCATCTGGTGCCGTTTGGCGAGTTTGTGCCGCTGGAGTCTATTCTGCGTCCGCTGGCGCCGTTCTTCGACCTGCCAATGTCATCCTTCAGCCGTGGGCCGTATATTCAGCCGCAGTTGCAGGCGCATAATCTGAAGCTCACCGCCGCGATCTGCTACGAAATTATTCTCGGCCAGCAGGTGCGCGACAACTTCCGCCCGGACACTAACTTCCTGCTAACCATCTCTAACGATGCGTGGTTTGGTAAGTCCATCGGCCCGTGGCAGCACTTCCAGATGGCGCGGATGCGTGCGCTCGAGCTGGCGCGCCCGCTGCTGCGCAGCACCAACAACGGCATTACCGCCGTCATTGGCCCGCGCGGTGAAATTCAGGCGATGATCCCGCAGTTTACCCGCCAGGTGCTGACCACCAAAGTCACGCCGACCACCGGCCTGACGCCGTACGCGCGAACCGGTGACTGGACGGTGTGGGTGATTACCGTACTGTTCGGCTTTGGCGCGCTAGTGATGAGCCTGCGTCAACGCCGCAAATAAAACATCGTACTATCGAATGTAGGCCGGATAAGGCGGTACGCCGCCATCCGGCAGTTGTATCGCACCGAGCCTGATAGCGCTACGCTTGTCAGGCCTACAACCTCTCCCCACCACCAAAACCTTATTCTGGCACGCCAATTGCTTAATATAATCAAGAGGCTGCACATTCCCTACCGGCGCAACTAAGTTGCACCACAACACAGCATCGGTAGCACCATTATTGTGCAAACTGCGATTTTTGCCTCAAAGCGGTGCGGCACGCTTCGCAAAAATAAACAATAAAGCAGCAAAATCTTTACATTAAGCCAAACTAAATGCTAACAAACACAGATAACGCTGCACGCTAAAGACGCAGTGATAACAACACAACATTCACAATGGGTTCAATGCGGCAACGTCGCAGAGGATGAAGGAGTTGGATATGCAATTACGTAAGCTTGCCACAGCAATGCTGGTTCTGGGGATGTCTGCCGGCCTGGCGCATGCGGAAGATGCGGCACCCGCCGCAGGCGGAACGCTCGCCAAAATCGCTAAAAACGGCGTGATTGTCGTCGGTCACCGCGAATCATCCGTACCATTCTCCTATTACGACAACCAGCAGAAAGTGGTCGGTTACTCTCAGGACTACTCCAACGCCATCGTTGATGCCGTGAAGAAAAAGCTCAACAAACCGGACCTGCAGGTGAAATTGATTCCGATCACCTCGCAGAACCGTATTCCGCTGCTGCAAAACGGTACCTTCGACTTTGAGTGTGGCTCTACCACCAACAACCTTGAGCGCCAGAAACAGGCCGCTTTCTCTGACACCATCTTCGTCGTCGGCACCCGCTTGCTGGTGAAAAAAGGCGGCCCGATTAAAGACTTCCCGGATCTGAAAGACAAAGCCGTTGTCGTCACCTCCGGTACCACCTCCGAGATTCTGCTGCACAAGCTGAATGACGAACAGAAAATGAATATGCGCATCATCAGCGCCAAAGATCACGGCGACTCTTTCCGTACCCTGGAAAGCGGCCGCGCAGTGGCCTTTATGATGGATGACGCGCTGCTGGCTGGCGAACGTGCAAAAGCCAAGAAGCCGGATAACTGGGAAATTGTCGGCAAGCCGCAGTCCCAGGAAGCCTACGGCTGTATGCTGCGTAAAGACGACCCTGAGTTTAAAAAGCTGATGGACGATACCATCGCTCAGGCGCAAACCTCCGGCGAAGCCACCAAATGGTTTGAAAAATGGTTTAAAAACCCGATTCCACCGAAAAACCTGAACATGAACTTTGAACTCTCAGACGAGATGAAAGCGCTGTTCAAAACGCCTAACGACAAAGCACTTAACTAATAAAAAATACGGGGCGGAAGAATCTGCCCTCTCGATTGTGGTTCAGCACGGACAGACTATATGTCAGGTGGTCGTTCCCCACCTGGCCTGAATACCGCAAAACGCTGTTCAACAATCTTCGAGGGTAGCAGGTCGAACTGCTACCCTTTTTTTTCTGGAGTTCATTATGTCAATAGACTGGAACTGGGGAATCTTTTTACAACAGGCCCCATTTGGCAACACCACCTATCTCGGCTGGCTATGGAGTGGTTTCCAGGTCACCGTCGCGCTGTCCATTACCGCATGGATTATCGCGTTCTTCGTCGGCTCACTGTTCGGGATTCTGCGTACCGTACCGAACCGATTCTTATCGGCTATCGGTACCTGCTACGTCGAACTGTTCCGTAACGTGCCGCTGATCGTGCAGTTCTTTACCTGGTATCTCGTGGTGCCGGAATTGCTGCCGGAAAATCTCGGCATGTGGTTTAAATCCGAACTCGATCCCAACATCCAGTTCTTCCTCTCGTCGATGATCTGTCTGGGTCTGTTCACCGCCGCGCGCGTCTGCGAACAAGTGCGAGCCGCTATTCAGTCGCTGCCGCGCGGGCAGAAAAACGCCGGCCTGGCGATGGGCCTGACCCTGCCGCAAACCTACCGTTACGTGCTGTTACCGAACGCCTATCGCGTGATCGTACCGCCGATGACCTCCGAAATGATGAACCTGGTGAAAAACTCGGCCATCGCGTCAACCATTGGTCTGGTCGATATGGCAGCGCAAGCGGGCAAGCTGCTCGATTACTCCGCGCACGCCTGGGAATCCTTTACGGCAATTACCCTCGCTTACGTTTTCATTAACGCCGTGATTATGCTGGTGATGGCGCTGGTGGAACGCAAAATCCGCCTGCCGGGCAACCTGGGGGGTAAATAATGTACGAGTTTGACTGGAGTTCAATTATTCCATCGATGCCTTACCTGCTGGCAGGTCTGGTTATCACCCTCAAAATTACCGTCACCGCAGTGGTGGTGGGGATTGTCTGGGGCACGCTGCTGGCGGTGATGCGCCTGTCCGCGTTCAAACCGATTGCCTGGTTCGCCAAGGCTTACGTTAACGTTTTCCGCTCCGTCCCGCTGGTGATGGTGCTGCTGTGGTTCTATCTGATTGTGCCCGGGTTCCTGCAAAACGTGTTAGGGCTGTCGCCGAAAAGCGATATTCGCCTGATCTCAGCGATGGTGGCCTTCTCCATGTTTGAAGCCGCCTATTACTCTGAGATTATCCGTGCCGGTATCCAGAGTATTTCCCGCGGCCAGTCCAGCGCCGCGCTGGCGTTGGGGATGACCCACTGGCAGTCGATGAAGCTCATCATTCTGCCGCAGGCCTTCCGCGCCATGGTGCCGCTGCTGCTGACCCAGGGGATCGTCCTGTTCCAGGATACCTCGCTGGTGTACGTTCTGAGCCTCGCAGACTTCTTCCGTACCGCCTCAACCATTGGTGAGCGTGATGGTACCCAGGTCGAAATGATTCTGTTCGCCGGTTTTGTCTATTTTGTGATTAGCCTTAGCGCTTCGCTGCTGGTCAGCTACTTGAAGAAAAGGACCGTATAATGATTACCCTGAAAAATGTCTCTAAATGGTATGGTCACTTTCAGGTGCTGACCGACTGCTCCACGGAAGTGAAAAAAGGCGAAGTTGTGGTGGTGTGCGGGCCGTCCGGCTCGGGCAAATCCACCCTGATTAAGACCGTTAACGGCCTGGAACCGGTGCAACAGGGTGAAATCCTGGTCAACGGCACGAAGGTGAACGACAAGAAAACGGATTTGGCACAGCTGCGTTCGCACGTCGGCATGGTGTTCCAACATTTCGAACTGTTCCCGCACCTGTCGATTATCGAGAACCTGACGCTGGCGCAGGTCAAAGTGCTCAAGCGCGATAAAGCCGCAGCCCGCGATAAAGGTCTGAAGCTGCTGGAGCGCGTTGGCCTGTCTGCGCATGCCAACAAGTTCCCGGCACAGCTCTCCGGCGGCCAGCAGCAGCGCGTGGCGATCGCTCGTGCGCTGTGCATGGATCCGGTGGCGATGCTGTTTGACGAACCAACGTCGGCGCTCGATCCGGAAATGATTAACGAGGTACTGGACGTGATGGTCGAGCTGGCGAACGAAGGGATGACCATGATGGTGGTGACCCACGAAATGGGCTTTGCCCGTAAAGTGGCGAACCGGGTTATCTTTATGGACGAAGGCAAAATCGTCGAAGATGCTGAAAAAGAAGCGTTCTTCGCCAATCCTAAGTCGGAGCGTGCCAAAGACTTCCTCGCCAAAATCCTGCACTAATCTTCCCGGCGCGCACTCGGCAGAGTGCGCGCTGCATCACGCTTTAACGCATCCCCTCTCGTTCATTCCACTAGCAAGCCTTACCCTTGTCACAAAATAACGCGAACAAGGAACTGCTATGGCACTGCCGATTATTCTTGATTGCGATCCGGGTCATGATGACGCGATTGCAATCGTCCTCGCTCTGGCTTCCCCTGAGCTTGAGGTCAAAGCTATCACCTCTTCCGCGGGTAACCAGACGCCGGACAAGACTCTGCGCAACGTCCTGCGTATGCTGACGCTGCTGAAGCGCCCGGATATCCCGGTGGCTGGCGGCGCGGTGAAACCGCTGATGCGTGAGCTGATTATCGCCGATAACGTTCACGGCGAGAGCGGCCTCGACGGCCCTGCGCTGCCGGAGCCGTCGTTCGTTCCGCAGGACTGTACCGCCGTCGAGCTGATGGCCAAAACCCTGCGCGAGAGCGCACAGCCAGTCACCATCGTCTCCACTGGCCCACAGACCAACGTGGCGCTGCTGCTAAATAGCCATCCGGAACTGCATACAAAAATCGCCCGCATCGTGATCATGGGCGGCGCCATGACGCTCGGCAACTGGACGCCCGCTGCCGAGTTCAACATTTTCGTCGACCCGGAAGCGGCGGAAATCGTCTTCCAGTCAGGCATTCCGGTGGTGATGGCCGGGCTGGACGTCACCCATAAAGCGCAGATTCACGCCGCCGACATCGAACGCTTTCGCGCCATTGGCAACCCCATTTCCACCATCGTCGCCGAGCTGCTGGACTTCTTTATGGAGTACCACAAAGACGAAAAATGGGGATTTGTCGGCGCACCGCTGCACGACCCGTGCACTATCGCCTGGCTGCTCAAGCCCGAGATTTTCACCACCGTTGAGCGGTGGGTCGGCGTAGAAACACAGGGGAAATACACCCAGGGGATGACGGTAGTGGATTATTATTTCCTGACGGGGAATAAGCCGAATGCGACGGTGATGGTGGATGTAGACCGTGGGGCGTTCGTTGATCTGCTGGCGGAGCGTTTGGCGTTCTACGCCTGACGCAACAAAAATGCCGGATGGCGCTCACGCTTATCCGGCTGACGATGGCCTATTCTTGTCGGCCGGATAAGACGCATAGAGTCGCCATCCGGCATGCTTGATTACGGCTCGAACGGCCTGCGCTGGAACTGATCGTGGCCGCACTTCGGGCATCTCGGCAGCACATCCGGTGTGTAAACGGCGAGGTGATAATGACACTTCTCGCAAACCAGATTTCCCAATCCCACCACTTCGCCGCTGTGATACACGCCGTGGTGATTCAAATCCTGGAATACCTCGCGCCATTCCAGCTGTGTCTTATCGGTAATATCCGCCAATTCCTGCCAGATACTCTCTTTAATCACCCGCAGGAAGACGCTATCGGAGTCGTCTTCCTGGCTTTCGCCGTAGCTCATCGCAAACTCTTCGAGATCGCGACGCACGGCGCGCAGCAGCTCGTCAATTTCGCTGCGCGTTAACTCGCTGGTTTGCGCGACTTTCGCCCGTGCCTGAGCCACCAGCGCGTCGATATCGCGTTCGCCGTTACGCAAACGTTCGGTCAGCGTGGCGACCAGTTCACGGTAAATTTGAGCAACCTTGTTCATCATTTCCTCTCCCAGCCAGTTAACCTCTTATAATAATAGCCGTTATTTGTGGATCGCTTTGCCAGCTTCGCCACAGAGTTCAGAAATTACCCGCGCGGCTTTTCACCGCCTTAACGTGCGAAAGGCTGTTTTGACGTGCACGTTTGGGCTATGCTATGCGGATCTGAAATACCACATCTATTGGCTACATTTGTAGCTGTATTGAAAACAGGATCACTGGCTGCCATGCAAGAGCAATACCGCCCGGAAGAGATAGAATCGAAAGTCCAGCTTCACTGGGATGAGAAGCGCACATTTGAAGTTACCGAAGACGAGAGCAAAGAGAAGTATTACTGCCTGTCGATGCTTCCCTATCCTTCTGGTCGACTACACATGGGCCACGTCCGTAACTACACCATCGGCGACGTTATTGCTCGCTACCAGCGCATGCTGGGCAAAAACGTACTGCAGCCAATCGGCTGGGATGCGTTCGGCCTGCCTGCTGAAGGTGCGGCGGTAAAAAACAATACCGCGCCTGCTCCGTGGACTTACGACAACATCGCGTACATGAAGAACCAGCTCAAAATGCTGGGCTTCGGCTATGACTGGAGTCGCGAGCTGGCGACCTGTACGCCGGAATACTACCGCTGGGAACAGAAGTTCTTCACCGAGCTGTATAAAAAAGGCCTGGTGTACAAGAAAACTTCTGCGGTCAACTGGTGCCCTAACGACCAGACCGTACTGGCGAACGAACAGGTTATCGACGGCTGCTGCTGGCGCTGCGACACCAAAGTTGAGCGTAAAGAGATCCCGCAGTGGTTTATCAAAATCACCGCCTACGCTGACGAACTGCTGAACGATCTGGACAACCTGGATCACTGGCCTGACACCGTGAAAACGATGCAGCGTAACTGGATCGGCCGCTCTGAAGGCGTAGAAATTACCTTCGACGTGACCGGTTATGACAATACGCTGACCGTTTACACCACCCGTCCAGACACCTTTATGGGTGCGACTTACCTGGCGGTGGCTGCAGGTCACCCGCTGGCGCAGAAAGCGGCCGAGAATAACCCAGAGCTGGCTGCTTTCATCGACGAATGCCGTAATACCAAAGTGGCCGAAGCCGATATGGCGACCATGGAGAAAAAAGGCGTCGACACCGGCTTTAAAGCGGTTCATCCGCTGACTGGCGAAGAAATCCCGGTATGGGCGGCTAACTTCGTGCTGATGGAGTACGGCACCGGCGCGGTTATGGCCGTTCCGGGTCACGACCAGCGCGATTACGAATTCGCCACCAAATACGGCCTGACCATCAAGCCGGTTATCCTGGCCGCTGATGGCTCGGAACCGGATCTCTCCGAGCAGGCGCTGACCGAGAAAGGTGTGTTGTTTAACTCCGGCGAATTCGACGGTCTGGACTTTGAAGCGGGCTTCAACGCCATTGCCGATAAGCTGGCCGCGAAAGGCGTTGGCGAGCGTAAAGTGAACTACCGTCTGCGTGACTGGGGCGTTTCCCGTCAGCGTTACTGGGGTGCGCCGATCCCGATGGTGACGCTGGAAGACGGCACTGTGATGCCGACGCCGGAAGATCAACTGCCGGTAATCCTGCCGGAAGACGTGGTCATGGACGGTATCACCAGCCCAATTAAGGCCGACCCTGAGTGGGCGAAAACCACCGTCAACGGTATGCCTGCGCTGCGCGAAACCGACACCTTCGATACCTTTATGGAATCTTCCTGGTACTACGCGCGCTACACCTGCCCGCAGTACAACGAAGGCATGCTGGATCCAGAAGCCGCAAACTACTGGCTGCCGGTGGATATTTACATTGGCGGTATCGAACACGCCATCATGCACCTGCTCTACTTCCGCTTCTTCCACAAGCTGATGCGCGACGCGGGCATGGTCAACTCTGACGAACCTGCTAAACAGCTGCTGTGTCAGGGCATGGTGCTGGCCGATGCGTTCTACTACGTTGGTGCCAATGGCGAACGTAACTGGGTATCTCCGGTTGATGCTATCGTTGAGCGCGACGAAAAAGGTCGTATCGTGAAAGCGAAGGACGCGGCAGGCCATGAGCTGGTGTACACCGGCATGAGCAAAATGTCTAAGTCCAAAAATAACGGTATCGATCCGCAGGTGATGGTTGAGCGCTATGGTGCCGATACCGTACGTCTGTTCATGATGTTTGCTTCTCCAGCGGATATGACCCTGGAATGGCAGGAATCCGGCGTTGAAGGGGCCAACCGCTTCCTGAAACGTGTGTGGAAACTGGTTTACGAGCATACCGCTCGCGGCCCGGTAGCGGCACTGAACGTTGATGCGCTGAGCGAAGATCAGCAGGCGCTGCGTCGTGACGTCCACAAAACCATTGCTAAAGTGACCGATGATATCGGCCGCCGTCAGACCTTCAACACCGCGATTGCGGCGATCATGGAGCTGATGAACAAACTGGCGAAAGCGCCGCAGGAAGACGAACAGGACCGCGCACTGCTTCAGGAAGCGCTGCTGGCCGTCGTGCGTATGCTTAACCCGTTCACCCCACACGTGTGCTTCACCCTGTGGCAGGAACTGGGTGGCGAAGGCGATATCGACAATGCGCCGTGGCCGGTGGCCGACGAGAAAGCGATGGTGGAAAACACCACGCTGGTCGTTGTGCAGGTTAACGGTAAAGTGCGCGGGAAAATCACCGTTGCGGTCGATGCGACCGAAGAACAGGTGCGTGAACGCGCAGGCCAGGAACACCTGGTCGCGAAATACCTTGAGGGTGTAACCGTACGTAAAGTCATCTACGTACCGGGCAAACTGCTGAACCTGGTCGTAGGCTAAGCGCGGGAGGAAGCGTGCGATATCTGACAACATTGTTGTTATCTTTGGCGGTGCTGGTCACCGCCGGATGCGGCTGGCACCTGCGTAGTACCACGCAGGTGCCGGACGAAATGAAAACATTGATCCTTCAGTCCGGCGATCCTAACGGTCCGCTGAGTCGTGCTGTGCGCGATCAACTAAGAAGCAATGGTATTACGCTGCTTGATCAGAGCACGCTTCGTCAGGACGTACCGTCGCTGCGTCTGGGCGCGGTTAGCCTCTCCCAGGACACGGCGTCTGTGTTCCAGAACGGTCAAACGGCAGAATACCAGATGGTCATGACGGTCAACGCTACGGTGCTGCTCCCGGGTCAGGATATCTTCCCGATTTCCACCAAGGTCTATCGTTCGTTCTTTGACAACCCTCAGCAGGCGCTGGCAAAAGACAACGAACAGAGCATGATCGTTCAGGAAATGTACCAGAAAGCCGCCGAACAGCTGATCCGTAAGCTGCCAAGCGTGCACATCGCTGATGTAAAAGAGAGCAAAGAGGCTGCGGCTTCCGCATCCGATAACGGCTCTCGCGTCTCTACCACTCTGGGTAACTGATGATTCGGTTGTACCCAGAACAACTCCGCGCGCAGCTCTCTGAAGGGCTGCGCGCGGCGTATCTCCTGCTCGGTAATGACCCTCTTTTCCTTCAGGAAAGCCTGGATGCGATCCGGCATGCCGCCGTGAGCGAGGGTTTTATTGAGCACCACACCGTGACGCTGGATGCCAGCACCGACTGGAACGAGATCTTCTCTCTATGCCAGGCGATGAGTCTGTTTGCCAGTCGTCAAACCCTGCTCCTGCTGCTACCGGAAAATGGCCCGAACGCCGCCATCAATGAACAGCTAGCCACGCTGGTGAGTTTGCTTCATGACGATCTATTGCTGATCGTTCGTGGCAACAAGCTGACCAAATCGCAGGAGAATGCCGCCTGGATCCAGGCGCTGGCGAACCGCGCGGTGCAGATTAGCTGCCAGACGCCGGAACCCGCCCAACTGCCCCGCTGGTTGGCCAACCGTGCCAAACAGAACAACCTCCAGTTAGATGAACCCGCCAGTCAACTGCTGTGCTACTGCTATGAAGGCAACCTGCTGGCGCTTTCGCAAGCGCTCGAGCGCCTGTCGCTGCTGTGGCCGGACGGGAAACTCACGCTGCCGCGCGTAGAGCAGGCGGTCAATGATGCCGCACACTTTACGCCGTTCCACTGGGTTGATGCGCTGCTGGCCGGCAAAAGTAAACGCGCGCTGCATATCCTGCAGCAACTGCGTCTTGAAGGCAGCGAGCCGGTGATCCTACTACGCACGGTACAGCGCGAACTGCTGCTGCTGGTGACGTTAAAGCGTCAGAGCGCACACACGCCGCTGCGTTCGTTATTTGATAAACACCGGGTCTGGCAAAACCGTCGGGCGATGGTCGGTGAGGCGGTTAACCGTCTGAGCGGTTCACAGCTGCGTCAGGCCGTCACCCTGCTCAGCCGTGCCGAGCTCACTTTAAAACAGGATTATGGTCAGTCCATCTGGGCTGAACTGGAAAGTTTGTCGCTATTGCTTTGTCATAAAGCGCTAGCCGACGTATTTATCGATGGATGATATGGCAAAACTACAGGCGCTTTTCGGCGGGACATTCGATCCCATCCATTACGGTCACCTGAAGCCGGTCGAGATCCTGGCCAACCAGATTGGTCTGTCCAGGGTCATCATTATGCCCAATAACGTACCCCCACATCGTCCGCAGCCTGAAGCCACCAGCGAACAGCGCAAACTGATGGTTGAGCTGGCTATCGCCGATAAGCCGCTTTTTGTGCTCGACGAGCGCGAGCTGCGCCGCGATACGCCTTCCTTTACGGCGGATACGCTCCAGGAGTGGCGAGCGGAACAGGGACCGGATCAGCCCCTGGCCTTCATTATCGGCCAGGATTCGCTGCTCACTTTCCCAAGCTGGCATCGCTACGAAACAATCCTCGACAACGCCCATCTGCTGGTGACCCGTCGCCCGGGTTACCCGCTGACCATGCAGCACGAAGAGCATCAGTACTGGCTGGACAAGCACCTCACCAGTAATATTGAAGAGCTGCACAACCAGCCGGCGGGGAAAATCTACCTGGCGGAAACGCCCTGGTTCGACGTCTCCGCCACGCTGATTCGCGAACGGCTGGAAAATAATGAACCCTGCGATGAAATGATGCCCGAAGCGGTGCTCAACTACATCATGCAACAGGGGTTGTATCACCACGGCGCATAGAGGAAGCGGCATGAAGCTCTGGTTAGTTCGCCACGGCGAAACTGAAGCCAATGTGGCTGGCCTGTACAGCGGCCACGCGCCAACGCCACTCACGGCCAAAGGCCAACAGCAGGCGCAGCGCCTTGGTGAGATGCTGCGTCAGGTTCCCTTCGATCATGCGCTGTGTAGCGGACTTGAACGCACACGGCATACTGCGCGGCTGCTACTGGGCGAACGTAACATTCCGCTTACCGCAAACCCGCTGCTCAACGAAATGTTTTTCGGTGACTGGGAAATGCGTCACCACCGTGACCTGCAGGTTGAAGACAAAGAGAATTACGCCGCCTGGTGCGCTGATTGGCAGCACGCCGTGCCGACCAACGGCGAAGGTTTTCCCGACTTTTCCCGGCGTGTGGCAGACTTCGCGAGCGAACTGGCGCACTACCCATATCAAAATTTACTGATCGTCAGCCATCAGGGTGTCCTGAGTCTGTTAACGGCGCGTCTATTGGGAATGCCGACTGCCAGTATGTGGCATTTCCGCATCGACCACGGCGCGTGGAGCGTCATTGATTTTACGCCAGAATTTACCACGCTCAGGGTGCTCAACAGCCGAGCGATTTGGCGACCCGATGAGTAATAAAACCGATTTCTGCCTCCGGGCAGCGCCAACCCATTGACACTAATTATTAGACTGTTATTCTCCGCAGCCTGAATCATCCCCCTCCAGCATTTGTGGACAGAGATTGTTTTACAAAAATGGCGATGCAATCGGCATAAAGGAATGGGATGATACCCCGCCTGAAAGGCCGTTTGGTGATTTATTGTCCCGACAATATTTTCAGTTCGGGTATACTGTCAGGCTGTTTTATATCGTTTATCTTCACACCCCAGGGGGAAAACTTGCAGGGTAAAGCACTCCAGGATTTTGTAATTGACAAAATTGATGATTTAAAAGGTCAGGATATCGTCACCATCGATGTTCAGGGTAAGTCCAGCATCACCGATTGCATGGTTATCTGCACCGGTACTTCCAGCCGTCACGTTATGTCTATCGCCGATCATGTGGTTCAGGAGTCCCGCGCTGCCGGCCTGCTGCCGCTGGGCGTTGAAGGCGAAAGCGTTGCCGACTGGATTGTCGTTGATTTAGGCGATGTCATTGTCCACGTCATGCAGGAAGAAAGCCGTCGCCTGTATGAACTGGAAAAGCTCTGGGGTTAAGTTGTGAAGCTGCAGTTGGTCGCCGTCGGCACCAAAATGCCGGATTGGGTACAAACCGGTTTTACCGAATACCTTCGCCGTTTTCCGAAAGATATGCCGTTCGAACTGGTGGAAATACCCGCCGGCAAGCGCGGTAAAAATGCGGACATCAAGCGTATTCTGGATAAAGAAGGCGAGATGATGCTCGCCGCCGCAGGAAAAAACCGCATCGTCACGCTGGATATCCCCGGAAAACCCTGGGATACGCCGCAGCTTGCGCGTGAACTGGAACGCTGGAAGGGTGACGGTCGTGATGTCAGCCTGTTAATCGGCGGCCCGGAAGGGCTTTCTCCGGCATGCAAGGCCGCAGCAGAACAAAGTTGGTCGCTCTCCACATTAACGCTCCCTCACCCGCTTGTGCGCGTGCTGGTGGCCGAAAGCCTCTATCGAGCGTGGAGCATTACCACCAACCACCCTTACCACCGCGAATAATGAGACCCAGGTAGATTAAGCAGCGAATGAAACTACAGAATTCTTTTCGCGACTATACGGCAGAGTCCGCGCTCTTTGTGCGCCGGGCGGTGGTCGCTTTTTTGGGAATTTTGCTGCTTACCGGCGTGCTGATTGCCAACCTCTATAATTTACAGATCGTTCGCTTCACCGACTATCAGACGCGTTCTAACGAAAACCGCATTAAGCTGGTGCCCATCGCGCCAAGCCGCGGCATTATTTACGATCGCAACGGTACCCCGCTGGCACTGAACCGCACCATCTACCAGCTGGAAATCATGCCGGAAAAAGTCGATAGCGTTCAGCAGACTATCGATGGTCTGCGCGACGTCGTCGACCTGAGCGATGACGATATCGCCGCCTTTAAAAAAGAGCGCGCCCGTTCGCATCGCTTTACCTCCATCCCACTCAAAACCAACCTCACGGAAGTGCAGGTGGCGCGCTTTGCCGTCAACCAGTACCGTTTCCCCGGCGTTGAGGTAAAGGGCTATAAGCGCCGCTTTTATCCGTATGGTTCCGCCTTGACGCACGTCATTGGCTACGTCTCAAAAATTAACGATAAAGATGTCGACCGCCTGGATAAAGACGGCAAGCTGGCCAACTACGCCGCAACCCACGATATCGGTAAACTGGGTATTGAGCGCTATTACGAAGATATACTCCACGGGCAAACCGGCTATGAAGAGGTGGAAGTCAACAACCGTGGCCGCGTTATTCGTCAGTTGAAAGAAGTGCCGCCGCAGGCCGGGCACGACATCTACCTGACGCTCGACCTCAAGCTGCAGCAGTATATCGAAACCCTGCTCGCCGGCAGCCGCGCCGCCGTGGTGGTGACTGACCCGCGCAACGGCAGCATTCTGGCGCTGGTCTCAATGCCAAGCTACGATCCTAACCTGTTCGTTGACGGTATCTCCAGCAAAGACTACAGCGGCCTGTTAAACGATCCGAACACGCCGCTGGTTAACCGCGCCACTCAGGGGGTTTACCCTCCGGCTTCCACGGTGAAACCGTATGTCGCGGTCTCCGCCATGAGTGCGGGCGTGATTAACCGCAACACCAGCCTGTTTGACCCAGGGTGGTGGCAGTTACCTGGCTCAGAAAAACGCTATCGTGACTGGAAGAAATGGGGCCACGGTCACCTGAACGTCACCAAGGCGCTGGAAGAGTCCGCGGATACCTTCTTCTACCAGGTCGCCTATGATATGGGTATTGACCGTCTGTCGGAGTGGATGAGCAAGTTTGGCTACGGGGATTATACCGGTATCGACCTTGCGGAAGAGCGCTCCGGCAACATGCCAACCCGCGAATGGAAGCTCAAACGTTTTAAAAAGCCCTGGTATCAGGGTGATACCATTCCGGTAGGGATCGGCCAGGGTTACTGGACAGCGACACCTATCCAGATGAGCAAAGCGCTGATGATTCTGATTAACGATGGCATCATCAAAACGCCTCATCTGCTGGCCAGCACCGTCGAAGAAGGCAAGAAAGTACCGTGGACACAGCCTCAGGAACCCCCGATTGGCGACATCCACTCCGGCTACTGGGAAATTGCCAAAGACGGGATGTTCGGCGTTGCCAACCGCGGCAACGGCACCGCGCATAAATATTTTGCCAGCGCGCCGTATAAGATTGCTGCCAAGTCAGGTACCGCGCAGGTCTTTGGCTTGAAGGCGAACGAAACGTACAACGCCCACCGTATTGCGGAGCGTCTGCGTGACCATAAATTAATGACCGCTTTTGCGCCATATAACGATCCACAGGTCGCCGTGGCGATTATTCTGGAGAACGGCGGCGCAGGCCCGGCTGTCGGTACCATCATGCGTCAGATTCTTGACCACATCATGCTGGGCGACAACAACACCGAATTACCGACCGAGAACCCTGCTGCGGCCGCGTCGGAGGACCAATAATCATGACGGATAATCCGAACAAAAAATCGTTCTGGGATAAAATCCATATCGACCCCGCCATGCTGCTGATTTTGCTGGCGTTGCTGACCTACAGCGCGCTGGTTATCTGGAGCGCCAGCGGCCAGGATATGGGGATGACGGAGCGTAAAATCGGCCAGATCGCCATGGGCCTGGTCATCATGGTGGTGATGGCACAGATCCCGCCGCGCGTCTACGAAGGCTGGGCCCCCTGGCTGTATATTATCTGTATTATTCTGCTGGTGGCGGTTGACGCCTTCGGTGCCATCTCTAAAGGTGCGCAGCGCTGGCTGGATCTCGGTGTTGTGCGTTTCCAGCCGTCCGAAATTGCCAAAATCGCCGTGCCGTTGATGGTCGCGCGCTTTATTAACCGCGACGTCTGCCCGCCAACGCTGAAAAACACCGGTATCGCGCTGGTGCTGATTTTCATGCCGACGCTGCTGGTTGCCGCGCAGCCGGACCTTGGCACCTCAATTCTGGTCGCCCTCTCCGGCCTGTTCGTCCTGTTCCTCGCCGGCTTGAGCTGGCGTTTGATTCTGGTCGCCGTAGTGCTGGTCGCTTGCTTTATCCCGATACTCTGGTTCTTCCTGATGCATGACTATCAGCGACAGCGTGTGATGATGCTGATGGATCCGGAATCAGACCCACTGGGCGCGGGCTACCATATTATTCAGTCCAAAATCGCCATCGGCTCCGGCGGTCTGCGCGGTAAAGGCTGGCTCCACGGGACACAGTCGCAGTTGGAATTCCTGCCAGAACGCCATACCGACTTTATCTTCGCGGTACTGGCCGAAGAACTTGGGCTTATCGGTATTCTGATTTTGCTGGCACTGTACGTGCTGCTGATAATGCGCGGCCTGTGGATTGCCGCTCAGGCGCAAACGACCTTTGGCCGGGTGATGGCCGGTGGTTTGATGCTGATTTTATTCGTTTATGTCTTCGTAAATATTGGTATGGTAAGTGGCATCTTGCCGGTGGTTGGCGTACCGCTACCGCTGGTCAGCTACGGGGGTTCGGCCCTGATCGTACTGATGGCCGGGTTTGGTATCGTAATGTCGATACACACCCACAGGAAAATGTTGTCAAAAAGCGTCTAAGGGGTGCTCAATGCGTAAGCAATGGCTTGGGATCTGCATAGCGGCAGGGCTGCTTGCGGCTTGTTCGAGTGATGATGTTCAGCAACAAACCGTCTCCGCGCCACAACCTGCGGTATGTAATGGTCCTACGGTGGAAATCAGCGGGGCCGATCCACGCTTTGAACCTCTGAACGCGACGGCGAATCAGGATTACGAACGCGACGGCAAGAAATACAAAATCGTCCAGGATCCGGCTAACTTTAGCCAGTCTGGTCTGGCCGCCATCTATGATGCTGAGCCGGGTAGCAATCTGACGGCCATCGGCGAAACCTTTGACCCGACCCAGCTTACCGCCGCGCACCCCACGCTGCCGGTGCCGAGCTACGCGCGTATTACTAACCTGGCTAACGGACGGATGATCGTCGTGCGCATTAACGATCGCGGGCCGTATGGCAACGATCGCGTCATTTCGCTCTCCCGCGCGGCGGCCGATCGCCTGAACACCTCCAACAATACCAAAGTCCGCATCGATCCGATTATCGTCGCCCAGGATGGTTCACTTTCCGGCCCAGGTATGGCCTGTACCACCGTGGCAAAACAGACCTACGCGCTGCCGAGCCGCCCTGACCTGAGTGGCGGGATGGGCAGCGTCTCTTCCGCGCCACAAGCCGCGGCGCCGCAAGGCGACGTACGCGCCATTAGCAACGATACGCTGACCTCCGCCGACAGCGGCGAAGGCGCACCGGTAAAAAGCAGCGGCTTCCTCGGCGCGCCTACCCCATTGAATAACGGCGTACTCGAAGAATCTGCGCCAGCGGCAACGGCCGCTCCGGTGACGGCACCGGTCACCGCGCCTGCCAGCACAGCGCCTGCCGCGACTGCGGCGGTTGCTGCACCCGCTGCGGCCGTGGCTGGTGATTATGTGGTTCAGGTTGGCGCCGTCAGCGACCAGGCTCGCGCGCAGCAGTATCAGCAGCGCCTCAGCCAGCAGTTCTCCGTTCCTGGCCGCGTAACGCAAAACGGCGCGGTCTGGCGTATTCAGCTCGGTCCATTCGCCAGCAAAAGCGAAGCCAGCACCTTACAAGGGCGTTTGCAGAATGAAGCACAGCTGCAATCGTTTATTACACACGCCAACTAGAGCACTCAGCGGTGTCCGAATCTTCGTATATGTAAAAGTCATTAACAAAGTCATATACGATGTCGGATGCCTGCCCGCGGGGCATTTGCTATAGTAAGGCACTTTTTTAACTCCATCACGGATGTCGTTGTTCTGACCATGAAGACCTCTTTTTTCGCTCGCTTACTCCTTCCGGCGCTTTCCGTCGCAGCCCTGACCTCCGCTGCCCACGCCGATGACCTGAACATCAAAACTATGATTCCAGGCGTTCCGCAGATTGACGCCGAATCCTACATTCTTATTGATTACAACTCTGGCAAGGTTCTGGCCGAGCAGAACGCTGACTCCCGACGCGATCCGGCGAGCCTGACCAAAATGATGACCAGCTACGTCATCGGCCAGGCCATGAAAGCAGGCAAATTTAAAGAGTCCGATCTGGTCACTATCGGCAACGATGCCTGGGCTACCGGCAATCCGGTCTTCAAGGGCTCTTCCCTGATGTTCCTTAAGCCAGGCATGCAGGTCCCGGTTTCACAGCTGATCCGCGGGATTAACCTGCAGTCGGGTAACGATGCCTGCGTGGCGATGGCCGACTACGTCGCCGGCAGCCAGGACGCTTTCGTTGGCCTGATGAACAGCTACGTCAACGCGCTTGGCCTGAAAAACACCCACTTCCAGACCGTACATGGCCTGGATGCTGATGGTCAGTACAGTTCCGCACGCGATATGGCGATGATTGGCCAGGCGCTGATCCGCGACGTGCCGAACGAATACACCATCTATAAAGAAAAAGAGTTCACCTTTAACGGCATCCGTCAGTTGAACCGTAATGGTCTGCTGTGGGACAACAGCCTGAATGTTGACGGTATCAAAACCGGCCACACCGATAAAGCGGGCTACAACCTAGTGGCTTCCGCAACCGAAGGCCAGATGCGCCTTGTCTCCGCCGTCATGGGCGGCCGTACCTTCAAAGGTCGTGAAACCGAGAGCAAGAAGCTGCTGACCTGGGGCTTCCGCTTCTTCGAAACGGTGAACCCGATTAAAGCCGGTAAAGAGTTCGCCTCTGAACCTGCCTGGTTTGGTGATACTGACCGCGCCTCGTTAGGCGTAGACAAAGACGTCTACCTGACCATCCCGCGTGGCCGTATGAAAGACCTGAAGGCAAGCTATGTGCTGACCACCAGCGAGCTGCACGCGCCGCTGCAGAAAAACCAGGTTGTTGGAACCATCAATTTCCAGCTCGACGGCAAAATCATCGACCAGCGTCCGCTGGTAGTGCTGCAGGAAATTCCTGAAGGCAACTTCTTTGGCAAAATCATTGATTACATTAAATTAATGTTCCATCACTGGTTTGGTTAAAAATCACCCACTTGAAAGTGTGATTTCCATCCCCATATACTATGCATAGCTAAAATAACTCCCGCTAACCATGCGGGAGTTATTCTTTTTTAACACTGGAGCTGACATGAAAACCAAACTGAACGAACTGCTTGAATTCCCTACACCGTTTACTTACAAAGTAATGGGTCTGGCGAAACCAGAGCTGGTTGACCTGGTGGTTGAAGTGGTACAGCGCCATGCGCCAGGTGACTACTCTCCGCAGATAAAACCGAGCAGCAAAGGCAATTACCACTCGGTGTCCATTACCATCAATGCTACCCACATTGAGCAGGTTGAGACGCTGTACGAAGAGCTGGGCAATATTGAAATTGTCCGTATGGTGCTGTAATCGCATCTCCGTTACCCGGCACTGCCGGGTAACGCTTCTCCCCTCCTCCCTGTGATATACTCTGCGTCCATCATTTCCCCTCTGCGGAGACGCTGTTTTGGATTTTAATACTCTCCTCATCCGTCAACTGGGCCTACAGCCTTACGAACCCATTTCTCAGGCGATGCATGACTTCACCGACAACCGCGATGAATCCACGCTGGACGAGATTTGGCTGGTTGAGCATCAGCCGGTTTTCACGCAGGGTCAGGCGGGTAAAGCTGAACATGTGCTGGTGCCCGGCGACATTCCGGTCATCCAAAGCGATCGCGGCGGCCAGGTAACCTACCACGGGCCGGGCCAGCAGGTGATGTACGTTCTGCTGAACCTGAAGCGCCGCAAGCTGGGCGTACGCGAACTGGTAACGCTGCTGGAGCAAACCGTCGTCAACACGTTAGCTGAGCTGGGTATTGAGGCACATCCGCGCGCCGATGCGCCGGGCGTCTATGTGGGCGAGAAAAAGATCTGCTCGCTGGGGCTGCGAATCCGTAAAGGCTGCTCTTTCCATGGACTGGCGCTGAATATCGCTATGGACTTATCCCCTTTCCTGCGCATTAACCCTTGTGGCTATGCCGGTATGGAGATGACCCAGGTTTCACAATGGGTGAGTGAAGCGAAGCCGGAAAATATATCCCCAACGCTTGTCAGACATTTTTTAGCGTTGCTAAACAATCCTCCGCACGAATATATCTCTGCTTAATATATTATACATCGCGACCCAATATTGCATTGGGTCGTTAACTCTCTCCATCGCACGCCTTTTATAACGCCGTCCAGTTTCTCTCTTCTTTCTGCGATTCATGTTCTGAAAATGAAGACTGGTTCTCATTTTTTTGCAAAATCACGACAACGATATACACTTAATAAAGCATTAGAATCATTAATACATTGACCCATAAAGAAAATTTCCATTTCCATCTTGCAGTAAGATGGACTCACCAATCATAATAATAATGAAATCATCAACTATCATTCATGGAGTGAATGAATATGGAGTGAGCAGTGTGGATTATAACAATAAGCCTGAAAATAAAATAAATATGAATGCCGATAATGATACGCCACAAATCTTTCGCACCCTGCGTAATATAGACCTTAACTTATTGACCATATTTGAAGCAGTCTATGTGCATAAAGGCATCGTCAATGCGGCGAAAATCCTGAATCTCACGCCATCGGCCATTAGCCAATCCATCCAGAAACTTCGTCTCCTGTTTCCCGACCCGTTGTTCATTCGCAAAGGACAGGGCGTGACGCCCACGGCCTACGCAACACACCTGCATGAATACATCAGCCAGGGTCTGGAGTCGATACTGGGCGCGCTGGATCTCGACGGCAGCTATGACAAGCAGCGAGTTATCACTATCGGTACGGCGGCATCCGTTGGCGCTATCGTGATGCCGGTTATCTATCAGGTGGTAAAACAAACCTACCCACAGGTACTGCTGCGTAACGTCGCCGTGACCGATGCCAACACGCAGCTCAGCCAGTTCCAGACGGATTTGGTCATTGACAACCACGAGCATAACAACCCGCGCACGCTGGGCCGTCATGCGCTATTTAGCGATAAACTGGTGCTGGTCTGTCGCCATAACCACCCGGCACTTAACGAAGAGACATCGGTTGATACCCTGATGCAGTATGAACATACGCTGCTGACGATGGATGGTGCGGGGCAAAACGATCAGTATAAGCGCATTCGCGACATGCTCCCCGATCGCCAGGTTAGCGTAAGCAGTTACAACCTGTTCACTATCGCGTCACTGATCGCCTCAAGCGACCTGATTGGCATTATGCCGCTACGCTTCTACCACATCTTTAAGCAGTGCTGGCCGCTGTGCACGTTGGACTTTGCCCCGCTACAGCAGGAACACGTCGACTTTTCATTGCATTACAACAAACTCAGTCTGCGGGACCCGGTCATGCAAAACATTATCAACGTTATCCAGCAAGCGTTCTGATTCACTTGCCCCCTACTTCGCCTTGCCGGCAAAAAAGCATTATTCAACAACTATTTTACAATTTGCCGGCCAGGCAGGCTGCTTTAAACCCCGTTTCAATGGTATACTGCGTGTCATTAATTCAAAAATAGTTGATAAATACAACATTCCCTTGAATTGAAACGCTTTCCCTCGATACTCGGAACTGGAACACGTACGCTATGAGTAAACCCATTGTGATGGAACGCGGTGTTAAGTACCGCGACGCCGATAAAATGGCCCTTATCCCGGTTAAAAACGTGGCAACAGAGCGCGAAGCGCTGCTGCGAAAACCGGAATGGATGAAAATTAAACTTCCGGCAGACTCTTCCCGTATCCAGGGTATCAAAGCGGCCATGCGCAAGAATGGTCTGCACTCCGTGTGTGAAGAAGCCTCCTGCCCGAACCTGGCGGAATGCTTCAACCACGGTACCGCCACCTTTATGATCCTCGGTGCTATTTGTACCCGTCGCTGCCCATTCTGCGACGTGGCCCACGGTCGCCCTGTTGCGCCTGATGCCAATGAACCGCAGAAGCTGGCGCAGACCATTGCCGATATGGCGTTGCGATATGTCGTGATCACCTCCGTGGATCGTGACGATCTGCGCGACGGCGGTGCTCAGCACTTCGCCAACTGCATCTCCGCCATTCGTGAGAAAAGCCCAAGCATTAAGATTGAAACGCTGGTGCCCGACTTCCGTGGCCGTATGGACCGCGCCTTAGAGATCCTGACCGAGACGCCACCCGACGTGTTTAACCACAACCTGGAAAACGTGCCGCGTATTTACCGTCAGGTTCGTCCAGGCGCAGATTACAACTGGTCCCTGAAGTTACTGGAACGTTTTAAAGAAGCGCACCCGGATATCCCAACCAAATCCGGCCTGATGGTCGGCCTCGGTGAAACCAACGCTGAAATCATCGAAGTCATGCGCGATCTGCGCCGCCACGGCGTCACGATGCTGACACTGGGCCAGTACCTGCAGCCAAGCCGTCACCACCTGCCGGTGCAGCGCTACGTTAGCCCGGACGAGTTTGAAGAAATGAAAGCCGAAGCGCTGGCGATGGGCTTTACCCACGCGGCATGCGGCCCGTTCGTGCGTTCATCCTACCATGCGGATCTTCAGGCTAAGGGCCTGGAAGTGAAGTAAGGTCATCGCCTGACGCAAAAAAGCCGCTCTCTTTCGACAGCGGCTTTTTTATTACCCATTATTGAAATAAATTATTTCAATTGAATACATTCAGAAACCTGATTCCATAAAAAAGGGCCACAGCATCGTCATGCTGAAGCCCCTTCCACAGACCATCGGGTCCGGGCATGGCACGCGCTGATCGGCACGCCATGTTAAACGCTGCCCTGCTTACTCTTTATGAGAGAGTTTTTCTGCCGGAGTCTCGTCTGCGCTTTTCTGCGCGGTGGTTTCATCATCATTCATGGCTTTCTTAAAACCTTTGATTGCTGAACCCAGATCTCCACCCAGAGTCCGTAATTTCTTGGTACCAAACACCAGAATAATCAGTGCTGCCACTACCAGTAGTTTGGTAATACTAATCTCACCCATAGATACCTTCTTCTCAAAAACAGGCTGCAGAATGCGCCATATCACCGTAGTTTATTAACGGTCATCTGACGCGTGCACACAATAGCAATCTGTAACAAGGTGAATCAAGCGTTGTTTAAAAAAACGTCACGTTAATTGCGGTAGCGCAAAACGTCGGTTTTGCAGCACTGGCAGCTGCTGGCGAATACGAGACAGATCCTCGCGTCGCACGTCAGATATAATCAGCTGTGGCTCAACCGATGCGCCAGCCAGCGTCACGCCCAGCGGATCAATTATCCGACTCTGACCGATATTGCGCGTGCCGCACTCGCCGCTGGCCACGATGTAACAGGTGGTATCCAGCGCCCGCGCCGCCAGCAGCGTGGCCCAGTGGTGCTCTTTGAGCGGTCCTCGTACCCAGGCGGCAGGCAAGGCCAGAATCTCGGCCCCTTTGAGCGCAAGCGCCAATGCCATATCCGGGAAACGCAGGTCATAGCAGGTCATAAGTCCCACCTGAAACCCCGCCACCTCAAGCAACGGCGGTAGCGTGTTCCCGGCATCCACTCGCTTCGACTCCTGGATTGCGAAAGCGTCATAGAGGTGCAGCTTGTGATAATGGGTAATCACCTCACCGCCGCGCAGCGCCACCAGGGTATTGCAGGCTCTTCCCGCCGTCGAGGGCGTATGAATGGTCAATATCGTCGTCAGCGTATCACGGCGGCTTTGTGTTTTCAGATGCTGCATAAAACCGCCGTCCAGCGATTGCGCCGACTTCACCGACATATCCGGGTCGCTATCGCTGCGCGCCAGCAGAGCCTCTGGCAGCACCAGTAGGTCAGCATGCTGTTCCGCTGCAGCCTGCATCAGCGACACGCTGGTTTGCGCATTCTGCCGCCACTCCGACGTGACGATAAACTGCCCTGCGGCAACTCGCATAGCGTCTCCTTACGTTTTTCCAATATATCAGGATGATGAATACTGATGAGTATATAGCCAGATTCACCTGGCAGGGTTAAACTCTGCTGACGATTCGACAATGGCAGGAAATTCGCATGACGCAACTTTTGTTGGCCGTGTTTATCGGCGGCGGCACCGGCAGCGTTGCCCGCTGGCTACTCAGCTTTCGCTTTAATCCTTTGCACCATGCGCTGCCGCTTGGAACGCTGGCGGCGAATCTGCTGGGCGCATTTATTATCGGCGCGGGTCTTGCCTGGTTTAATCGGCTGCCGCATATCGATCCGGTATGGAAAGTGTTGATTACCACCGGCTTCTGCGGTGGATTGACAACCTTCTCTACCTTTTCAGCGGAAGTGGTATTTCTTTTACAGGCGGGAAAGGTCAGCTGGGCGCTGCTTAACGTGGCGGTCAACCTGTTTGGTTCTTTCGCCATGACGGCCCTGGCGTTCTGGCTGTTCAGTGCCAGCAGTCAGGGGTAAAAGAAAGATAAAAAAAAACCCGCACTTAAGCGGGTTTTGAATTCTGACTGCTAATTTTCGCTTACAGAGCGATGACGTTAGCAGCAGAAGGGCCTTTGGCACCGTTAGTGATTTCGAACTCTACACGCTGACCTTCAGCCAGAGTTTTGAAACCGTTGGTCTGGATCGCAGAGAAGTGTACGAATACGTCTTTGCTGCCATCTTCCGGAGTAATGAAACCGAATCCTTTGGACTCATTAAACCACTTAACGTTACCTTTAATCTTAGACATCAAAATTACCTTTATATGAAAAAACGACACTAATCTGTGTCAGTTAACAGTACAACAATTGTCGTGCGTTTTGTCCAGCCCAAGTTCGTTAAAAAGTGATAAATGTCGCTAACTTTTATTTGCAGGTTGACATTATCCCACTCCTGGTTACAGGACCCGTGATCAGAACTGGAAACGTAGCCAGGCAAAGTAGACATTGCCGTTGTTATACGTGCCCGGGATGTAGGTCATCTGGAACGTCGCCGGCCCATAGCCGATGGAGGCCAGGGGCAGCACAACCGGCAGCGGAATGTAGTTCCAGTTATCGCGGGCGGTCACCCCAATGGTGTAACCCAACCCAAGGTGGAAGTTATCATCCGCCAGCGGGCGCCAGGTCTTCTCCCAGCCGTAGCCGCCAATAGGCTCCCATTTATTAAAGGAATCCTTAAAAGCCATCAGGTAAATGCCGTGCCAGTTGCCCTTATTATCCCAGCGCGACACGCCGCCCCCCGCCCCCCAGGGGCGCTCATTGTACTTGTCTGTCTTTTCTTTATCGTAGGCAAAACGCGCATGCCAGGTGATGGCTGGCACGTACAGATCGTAGTGCTGCGGTTCATCCCACGTCTTTACAACATTATTGCTCAGCGTGTTATAGCCATCTTTAATGGTTTCCGTAAAAGAAGCCTCAGCAGGATACGCTGCACCAGACAGCCCCGCGAAAATCAGCGATAGCGAGAAAATTTTATTTAGTTTTAACACGATAGACTTGCCAATAAATTATCCATTAAGAATAGTCTAACAAGGATAAACTCAATAGCAGTTCAACGGTACCAATCGATAGCCGTTTTTTCACCGCTTAACAACAAATTAGAATATTCTTAGATAATCGTCAAACCAGAGTGAGACTTGAATGCGAATAATATTCTTTTATAAGAAAAATTTGTAACCGTATTTAGTTCTCGTAAGGAAGAATGGCCTATGCCTTTAATATTAGCCGAATTAAAACTCGTATTATTCTCTTAATATTCCTGATATTTTCCTGGCAGATTATTTAAAATCCAGATCGTCGCAGTTAAACGTTTTAAATACTTCACACCAGGAGATAAAAAAACGCGCTTACCTCCTCACGAGCTCAACCCCGTCATACCACCTCAACGCTGCTACCTTGTTGAAAAAACAACATTTCATTTACCTTTGTTGTTTAATATTCGACCAGGCAACTATACTTACTGACGGGTCAATGTTCCGCTTTGTGAGTACATCGTGTAAATTGCATCGTCATGGTCTTTAATTAGTCTCTTTTTTGATTTTCATCAGCTAAATTTGCCGCTTTTTTCGGCACATTTCACCACTTACTTTTTGATGCTGTTCTGCATCAATTTTTATAACTGGGCGATAGGTGTTAATAATGTTAACGTTCTTTGAACTCCTGATTGGTGTTGTGGTTATCGTGGGCGTAGCCCGCTACATCATCAAAGGATATTCCGCAACGGGTGTCCTTTTTGTTGGTGGTCTGCTGCTACTGATTGCCAGCGCGTTGATGGGGCATAAGATTTTACCAAGCAGCGCAACCAGCACCGGCTACTCTGCAACCGACATCGTTGAATATATTAAAATTCTGCTGATGAGCCGCGGCGGCGATCTCGGCATGATGATTATGATGCTCTGCGGCTTTGCCGCCTATATGACCCATATCGGCGCTAACGATATGGTCGTCAAACTGGCATCAAAACCGCTGCAATATATTAACTCGCCATATTTACTGATGATTGCCGCTTATTTTGTGGCGTGCCTGATGTCGCTGGCGGTCTCTTCGGCAACCGGACTTGGCGTACTGCTGATGGCGACGCTGTTCCCGGTAATGGTTAACGTCGGTATTAGCCGTGGCGCCGCAGCCGCTATTTGTGCCTCTCCGGCCGCCATTATTCTCTCCCCTACCTCCGGCGACGTCGTATTGGCCGCGAAGGCCGCAGAGATGCCGTTAATCGATTTCGCTTTCAAAACCACGCTGCCTATCTCCATCGCCGCGATTATCGCAATGGCTATCGCCCATTTCTTCTGGCAGCGCTATCTGGACAAGAAAGAACATATCTCGCACGAGATGCTGGATGTCAGCGAAATTACCACCACAGCCCCGAGCTTCTACGCCATTCTGCCGTTCACGCCAATTATTGGCGTGCTGATTTTCGACGGCAAATGGGGCCCGGAACTGCATATTATCGCCATTCTGGTGATTTGCATGCTGCTGGCCGCCGTGCTGGAATTCTGTCGTGGCTTTAACACCCAGAACGTGTTTGCCGGCCTCGAAGTCGCGTATCGCGGAATGGCCGACGCCTTTGCCGGCGTGGTCATGCTGTTGGTTGCAGCAGGCGTTTTCGCTCAAGGCTTGAGCACTATCGGTTTTATCAATAGCCTGATCTCCATCGCGACCTCGTTTGGGTCCGCCAGCATTATCCTGATGCTGGTACTGGTGGTGCTGACCATGTTGGCCGCGATGACCACCGGTTCCGGTAACGCGCCGTTCTACGCCTTCGTCGAGATGATTCCAAAACTGGCGCACTCATCCGGCATTAACCCGGCCTATCTCTCCATTCCGATGCTGCAGGCCTCCAACCTGGGTCGTACCATCTCCCCGGTCTCCGGCGTGGTGGTCGCGGTCGCCGGGATGGCAAAAATCTCGCCGTTCGAAGTGGTCAAACGTACCTCAGTACCGGTTCTTGTCGGCCTGTTGGTGGTCATTATCGCTACGGAAATACTGGTTCCCGGCGCTGCCGCGTAATCATTGATTGATGAAATAAATAAGGCGCCTGAGGGCGCCTTATTTTATTATGTAATAACGTCACTAAATGATTTAAAACGTGGAGTCAGGAAAATGCTAAGGAAGAATATTGTGTCAGGATGCGCGCTGTTGCTCTGCGCTGGTAGCCTACAGGCTGCCCCTCTCGTACCGACACAATATGGTGACTTCGATCGTTATGTGCTGGCGCTCTCCTGGCAAACCGGTTTTTGCCAGAGCCAGCATGACAGAAATCGCAAAGAACCACTGGAATGTCAGCAGCCAAAAGAAGCGGCCAACAAAGCCGACTACTTAACGGTTCACGGCCTATGGCCCGGCCTGCCCGCGTCGATCGCCGCACGCGGAGTCGATAATAACCGCTGGATGCGCTTCGGGTGCGCCACGCGCCCCATTCCCAATATGCCGGAAGCGAAAGCCAGCCGTAAATGCGCCGCCGAAGAGACCGGTCTGTCGCTGGAAGTGGCTAATAAGCTCAACCAGGTTATGCCCGGCAGCGGTGGAAAAAGCTGTCTTGAGCGCTATGAATACGCCAAACACGGCGTCTGTTTTGGTTTCGATCCCGACGCCTACTTCAGTACGATGGTACGTCTGAACAGCGAAGTGAAACAGAGCGCAATCGGCAAATTCCTCGCCGCCAATTACGGTAAAACCGTGACTCGCGCCAGCTTCGACAACGCAGTAGCCTCGGCCTTTGGCAAAGAGAACGTCAAAGCCGTTAAACTCACCTGTAACGGTAATCCGGCCTATCTGACGGAAATGCAAATTGCCATTAAATCCGCCAGCATCAACGACCCGCTCACCGCCGCGTCTCTGCTGCCGCAGCCACATCCAGGCAACTGCAGCAAACAGTTTGTGGTGGATCAAAACGGTTATTGATCCCCAGCCCCCGGAGCCGGGGGCTGCATACCGTTATTTCTGAATGAATGCCAGCAGATCGTCGTTGATCTGATGTTTGTGAGTTGTACAGATCCCGTGCGATCCGCCTTTATAAACCTTCAGCTCCGCGTTCGGTAGAATTTCCGCCGCGACCTTGCCACAAGTTTCAAACGGCACAATCTGGTCGTCATCGCCGTGAATCACCAGCGTCGGTACCGTTATCTTACGCAGGTCTTCACGTAAATCAGTCTCCGAGAACGCTTTGATACAGTCGTAAAGCGCTTTTATAGAACCTTGCAACCCTTGCTCGACAAACCCTTCACGCACCGCCTTCGACTCCTTTGCGCCCGCGCGATTATAGCCATAGAATGCCGCCGACAGCTCATAGAAGAAAGCACCACGGTCCTCTATCACGCCGTTGCGAATACCGTCAAACACTTCAAGCGGTACGCCGTTAGGGTTGAAGTCCGTTTTCACCATAATTGGCGTCACCGCGCCAATCAGCACCGCTTTTGCCACCCGACTGGTCCCATGACGACCAATGTAGTGAGCCACTTCACCGCCGCCGGTAGAGTGTCCGACGTGCACCGCATCTTTCAGATTAAGATGCGAGGTCAATTCCGCCAGATCGTCGGCGTATTGATCCATATTATGTCCGTCCCAGGGTTGTGCCGAACGTCCGTGGCCTCGTCTATCGTGGGCGATGACACGATACCCTTTCGAACCCAGATACAGCATCTGATCCTCAAAGGCATCAGACGTTAACGGCCAGCCATGGCTAAAGATAATGGGCTGTCCGCTCCCCCAATCTTTAAACCAGAGGTAACTACCATCTTTCAGGGTCAGTTTATCGAAACCGCTCATACGATCTCCTGTGTTGGAAGGACGCTGCCAGGTGCAGCCTAAAAAGAATAATCCAGATTTATAAGTTGCGATGTATTTCGCATAAAATTCACACAACAAAGAGTATTGCCATCTGCGAATGTGCGTTCCATCACTTCAAACCTGACGCCAGGATCAGTATGATGGAATGAGATGAACCCTTGCCGCTGGCGGTGAGGGTTTTCTTTTGGATAATCGATAGACATGGAGTAAATAATGACCAGACCTGCCATCATTATTAATGAGTTCGATGCCGAGCGTATCGACCGCCTGCTTGAGCAACCTGCTTACGCAAATTCCCCGGTGGCGAGCGCGCTAAACGACGAACTGGATCGTGCCCAGATGTGTGCCCCAGAGGACATGCCGCACGATGTAGTCAGTATGAATAGCCAGGTCAGATTCCGCGATCTCACCACCGGCGAAGAACGCGTCCGCACGCTGGTCTTCCCGGCCCAGATGACCGATAGCAGCACCCAGCTCTCTGTGATGGCCCCGGTTGGCGCGGCCCTGCTCGGCCTGCGCGCAGGCAGTACTATTCACTGGGAGCTACCGGGCGGAGCCTCAACGCACCTGGAAGTACTCGAACTGCTGTATCAGCCGGAAGCCGCCGGCGAATTTCATCGTTAATTCCGCGCAATAGTAGCCTAAGAGGGTGCCCGGCATCCTCTTTCTGCCCCGCCTGACCAAACTTTACAACTCCCTTCTCTTCGATAAACTATTTTGCGAACTGAATGACATATTCAAAACGCATTATGTGTTTTGATTGTTCTACAAAGACAAGGAGGAGCCTATGTACAAAACAATCATTATGCCAGTTGATGTTTTTGAGATGGAGTTGAGTGACAAAGCGATTCGTCACGCAGAGTTTTTGGCCCAGCAGGATGGCATTATCCATCTGCTGCATGTGTTGCCCGCATCGGCCAGCTACACCATGAGCCGTTTTGCCGCCGATCTACGCCGCTTTGAGGAGCATCTTCAGCAGGAAGCGGAAAGCCGCCTGACCACCATGGTCAGCCACTTCACGCTCGATCCTTCCCGCATCAAGCTACACGTTCGTCTGGGTAGCGTCCGCGACGCGGTCAACGAACTGGCGGAAGAACTGGGGGCCGATATGGTGGTGATTGGGTCACGTAACCCTTCAATCAGCACGCACCTTCTGGGTTCCAACGCCTCCAGCGTGATTCGCCACGCACACATTCCGGTACTTGTTGTTCGCTGAGCCCGGCATAATCCGCAAAACAAAAAAAGGCCACCTTTCGGTGGCCTTTGACATTGCAGGCATTGTCTTCTTTTTTATGCTGTTTTGGTGCGAATCAGATAATCGAACGCGCTCAGTGACGCTTTCGCACCTTCGCCGGCGGCGATAATAATCTGTTTGTAAGGCACGGTAGTACAGTCACCCGCGGCGAATACGCCTTTAACGTTCGTTTCGCATTTCGCATCGATGATGATTTCGCCCATGCGGTTACGCTCAACTGCGCCTTCCAGCCAGGTGGTATTCGGCAGCAGACCAATCTGTACGAAGATTCCCGCCAGCGCCACGTGGTGCTCATCGCCGCTCACACGGTCACGATACTGCAAACCGGTGACTTTGGTGCCGTCGCCTTTCACTTCGGTGGTTTGCGCATTCAGAATGATGTCCACGTTCTTCAGGCTGCGCACTTTATCCTGCAGTACCTGATCGGCTTTCATTTCCGGGGCAAACTCCAACAGCGTAACGTGTTCCACCACGCCCGCCAGGTCGATTGCGGCTTCCACACCGGAGTTGCCGCCACCGATCACCGCCACGCGTTTGCCTTTAAACAGCGGGCCGTCGCAGTGCGGGCAATAGGTTACGCCCTTAGTACGATACTGATCTTCACCCGGTACGTTCATGTTACGCCACTTAGCGCCGGTCGCGATAATGATGCTGCGCGCTTTCAGCACCGCGCCGGAGGCGGTTTCAATCTGATGCAGGCCGCCTTCAACAGCGGCAGGCACCAGCTTAGCCGCGCTCTGGGAATCAATCACGTCCACATCATATTCGCTCACGTGCGCCTTCAGCGCGCCCGCCAGCTTCTGACCTTCGGTTTTCGGCACGGAGATATAGTTTTCAATATCAACGGTATCCAGCACCTGGCCGCCAAAGCGTTCGCCCATCAGACCGGTACGAATACCTTTACGTGCCGAGTAGACTGCCGCCGCCGCGCCAGACGGGCCGGAACCGACAATCAATACCTCATACGCATCACGCTTATTCAGCTCTTCCGCCGCGCGTTTTTCCGCACCGGTGTCCACTTTCGCGACGATTTCCGCCAGCGTCATACGACCCTGACCGAACTCCTGACCGTTAACATAAACGGCTGGAACGCCCATCACGTTACGTTCGGTGATTTCGTTCTGGAAGGTGCCTCCGTCAATCGCCGTATGCTTGATACGTGGGTTCAGCACCGACATCAGGTTCAACGCCTGCACCACATCCGGACAGTTATGGCACGACAGCGAGTAATAGGTTTCAAACTCAAAATCGCCGTCGATATCGCGAATTTGCTCCAGCAGAGACTGCGTTTCTTTCGACGGGTGACCACCAGTCCACAGCAGCGCCAGCACCAGCGAGGTAAACTCGTGGCCCAGCGGGGAACCGGCAAAACGTGGCCCCTGATGAGAACCTGGGTTGGTGATCAGGAATGACGGCTTGCGTACAGCAAGGGTATTGTCTTCTTTAAAGGTGACTTTGTCTGACAGTTCAGCAATTTCAGCCAACAGTTCCTTGATCTCTGCCGATTTAGCGCTGTCATCCAGCGTGGCAATCAGCTCAACAGGTTTGGTCAGCTTCTCAAGATAGGCCTTGAGCTGGGTTTTCATGTTGGTGTCGAGCATTGTTATCTCCTGGGCTTAAAACATCATCATGCAAGCGGCCTCACGCGGCAGCCTGAATGCGCTTGCATCATGGACGCTAATAAGAAATTCGGGTGCTGGCGCACCCGTTTTTAAAGGGGGCTATTTCCTGAGTGTTTCGCGTCACAGCATGGCGCTGTGGCGCGAAAGACGACGGAAATTTAGATTTTACCGACCAGGTCAAGAGATGGAGCCAGAGTCGCTTCGCCTTCTTTCCATTTCGCCGGGCATACTTCGCCTGGGTGAGAAGCAACGTACTGAGCCGCTTTGATTTTACGCAGCAGGTCAGAAGCGTCACGGCCGATACCTTCAGCGGTAACTTCGATAGCCTGGATGATGCCCTGCGGGTCAACAACGAAGGTCGCACGGTCAGCCAGACCTTCATCTTCACGCATGTTGTCGAAGTTACGGGTCAGGGCGCCAGTCGGGTCACCGATCATCGCATATTTGATTTTTGCGATGGTGTCAGAGCTGCTGTGCCATGCTTTGTGGGTGAAGTGAGTGTCAGTAGACACAGAGTACACGTCCACGCCCAGTTTCTGCAGCTCTTCGTAATGGTCTGCAACGTCGCCCAGTTCGGTCGGGCATACGAAGGTGAAGTCAGCCGGATAGAAGAAGAAGACGCTCCAGCGGCCTTCGGTATCTTTCTCAGTGACTTCGATGAACTCACCGTTTTTGAACGCCTGGTTTTTGAAAGGTTTGATTTTAGTATTAATTAAAGACATCGAGTACTTCCTCCGTGTTTTCGTTGAGGTCTAAGTTAACGAATAATTCCTGATTCGACCAATGCGTTTACATTATCAAATCAATAAGCGTTATCTAACAACCGGAACAAGACAACTTTGTGAACCTGTGTCCGGGGATACGCACGAAACGCTCATCCCCAAACGTAAAAAGGCCGCAACAAGGCGGCCCGATTACCTGAATCCCCCGCAGGTGAGTTCAGCGCCAGCCAGGCTGGCGTAGTGTTGCGCTCTACATACCCTAACAAAGGTTGTAACAGCTTTTCGATTACATCACTCTGGCCTGTAAAGGGCAATTCACTCACAGTAGGTCCTGTCTATGATTGTGATAGGTTACACCGTCAATCATTCACAATAAGCTGATTTTACGCATATTTTCCATCAAAAAGGCTTCTTTACCCTTAATGTCTCCTCCACGCAGGGCTGAATATTCTGACGACCAACAAAAAGCGATAACGCTGTTACAGACGTCATTTCATTCATTTTCTAAACAAATAAAAGCCTACCAC
>NZ_JANEWH010000230.1:0-3751 GCF_028069715.1 Kluyvera sp. Awk 3
AAAGGCGCTCGAACTTAACAAGTTTGTACTTTCGCGTGCCTGGATTCTTTACTACTAAACGAAGTAAGTGAGGTAAGCAACACTGCCAGCACTAGTGAGATTCCCATAAAGGCATAAGAAGCCCCCGGGCTGCCAGTTATACCATTCAGATAACCCACTATCCATGAACCTACAAATGACCCCAGTGCGCCAAAACTCACGATAAATGCCATGGCGCCAGCCACAACGTTTCGCGGGATCATATCTGGAATAGCGGCAAAGAATGGTCCATAAGGGGTATACATCGCGCCGCCAGCAATCATCAGCAGAACATATGAGAGCCAGAAGTTGGATGCTCCAATTGTAAACGATCCAATAAAGCAGATAGCACCAAGTCCTAAAAACAACAGAACAATGATTTTACGGTTAAGAAATTTATCTGAGTACCATGATGCAGCTAGCATCAATGGAACGGCTAATAAATAGGGTGCTGCTGATAGCCAACCTGTTGCGACAATGCCCAGCCCAGAAGCCGATTTCAAAATAGATGGTAACCACATGATGAAACCATACATCCCAATATTCCAGAAAAAATGAATAAAGGAAAGGGACAAAACTTTACCAGAGCGAAATGCCTCACTGTAGTTTTTTATTTCTTTAATATTAGTTTGCTCTGCTGCCAACGCGGCTTCAATATCTTCTTTTTCTTGAGCTGTTAACCATTTTGCATCTTTAGGTCGGTCAACAAATACCACCCACCAGATAGCTGCCCAGATAATCGCGGGTACACCTTCGATAATAAACATACCACGCCAGCCAAAAGCATCCACGAGATACCCTGATAATACAGACATCCAAAGTACCGTGATGGGATTACCCAGGAAAAGGAATGTATTGGCTTTGGATCTTTCTTTCTTGGTGAACCAATGGCTTAAGAAAACAAGCATAGCGGGCATAACCACACTCTCGGCAACACCAAGCAAGAATCTAATAACGGCCAAGGTTTTAACATCATGAACCATGCCGGTTGCTGTGGCTAATATCCCCCAAAGAATTAAACTCCAAAAAATAAGTTGTTTAGCACTTCTTTTTTCAGCGTAAATACCTCCAGGCACCTGAAAGAAAAAATACCCAAGAAAAAACAACGCACCTAATAATGAGGAAATCCCTGGAGTGATATTGAGATCTTCAGCCAGACCGGCAGCAGCACCAAATCCGTAATTGGCACGATCGAGATAGGCAAGGCTATAGGTAATGAAAGCCAGTGGAATTAATTTCTTCCAGCGAATAGGAGCTAATTTTTTTTGCATGCTTTGAATCATAATGTTTTCCCGTGTATTTACTGCTGGGCAAAAAACGGATAGTAAGAAATGTTAATTACAGCACGGCTAGCCAGCCACCATCGACATAAATAATCTGGCCGTTAATATAATCTGATGCCCTGGATGATAAGAAGACGGCGGTGCCGATGAGCTCTTCCGGACGCCCCCAACGCTGAGAAGGGTTGCTGCTTTTCACCCAACTGTCGAACTGCTTGTCTTCAATAAGAGCAGTATTCATGTCTGTCAGAATGTATCCAGGCCCAATTGCGTTAGTCTGGATATTAAACTGTGCCCATTCTGCCGCCATCGAACAGGTGAGCATTTTGATCCCGCCTTTTGCCGCCGTGTAGGGGGCAACGGTCGGTCGTGCGGCCTGGCTGGTGAGCGAGCCAATATTAATGATTTTACCGCCGCTGTTGCGGGCCATCATCCTTTTTGCCGCCGCGCGGGACACCAGAAACGCGCTGGTCAAGTTAGTGTCGATCACCTTCTGCCAGTTTTCCAGCTCCAGTTCGACCATAGGTTTGCGATACTGAATACCGGCGTTATTGATCAGGATATCCACATCGATCCCTTCTGCATCGAGTTTGCTAAAAGCCGCCTCAATCGCCTGTTCATCGGTGACGTCGAAAGCCACACCGTGTGCGTCGTAGCCTTTGCTTGTAAGCGTATCCACGGATTCGGCCAGCAGCGTGTCGCGAATATCATTCAGGATGACCCGTGCGCCTGCTGCGGCAAGGCCCTCTGCGTAGGCAAAGCCCAGTCCACGTGCAGAACCTGTTACCAGCGCCGTTTTCCCATTTAAATCAAATAAAGCGTTCATGTTGTTTCCTCACTCGTTTAATTTGTATGACGACTATCTTTTTAAGATTGAGTTTTCGCCCTGATAAAATCAACCGTTCACCCATTAATTTGCAGCAACGATCACAAAAAGTTCTACATAGCGCTCGAGAGACAACAAACAAACAATTGATTTTCAATCATTTATTTAATTTCAATTGAACGCAACTTGATCGCTATCACAAAATGGCGCTCGCAGCGAGCCTCTGTAAAAGAAGCGTGATATAACAGCATCAAGTTGTAGGACAACTTACAAATATGCGCCATGTCATCTACAACGTTATGACATGCGGTAAATTCGCTGAGTTGAGGAGTGAAAGTGAGTAACCTGAAAATCACCAACGTTAAAACGATTCTGACGGCGCCGGGCGGCATTGATTTGGCAGTCGTTAAGATAGAGACAAATGAGCCGGAGCTGTATGGGCTGGGATGCGCGACATTTACCCAGCGTATCTTCGCGGTAAAAAGCGCAATCGATGAATACATGGCGCCTTTTCTGATTGGCAAAGATCCGACCCGTATTGAGGACATCTGGCAGTCAGGCGCGGTGAGCGGCTACTGGCGCAATGGCCCCATCATGAACAATGCATTGTCCGGCGTGGACATGGCGCTGTGGGATATCAAAGGTAAGCTGGCGGGGATGCCGGTTTATGATCTGCTGGGCGGTAAATGCCGTGATGGGATCCCACTGTACTGCCACACCGACGGCGGCGATGAAGTTGAAGTGGAAGATAACATCCGAGCCAGAATGGAAGAGGGTTACCAGTACGTTCGCTGCCAGATGGGAATGTACGGCGGTGCGGGGACCGATGACCTCAAACTGATCGCCACGCAACTGGCACGTGCGAAGAATATTCAGCCGAAACGTTCACCGCGCAGCAAAACGCCCGGCATCTACTTTGACCCGGATGCCTACGCCAAAAGCGTTCCGCGTCTATTTGACCACCTGCGTAACAAGCTCGGCTTTGGCATTGAGTTTATTCATGATGTACATGAGCGAGTCACCCCAGTGACCGCCATTAACCTTGCAAAAACACTGGAACAATATCAATTGTTTTATCTTGAAGACCCTGTCGCACCGGAGAATATCGACTGGTTGAAAATGCTGCGCCAGCAATCTTCCACGCCGATTTCCATGGGCGAACTGTTTGTCAATGTGAATGAGTGGAAGCCGCTCATTGACAACAAACTGATCGACTACATTCGTTGTCATGTGAGCACCATCGGCGGCATCACGCCGGCGAAGAAACTCGCCGTCTACAGCGAACTGAACGGTGTGCGTACAGCGTGGCACGGGCCTGGTGATATTTCACCGGTCGGGGTCTGCGCCAACATGCATCTGGATCTGAGTTCACCGAACTTCGGCATTCAGGAATATACGCCGATGAACGACGCGCTGCGTGATGTCTTCCCGGGTTGCCCGGAGATTGACCTCGGCTATGCCTACCTGAACGATAAGCCTGGCTTGGGTATCGACATTAATGAGGCCGAAGCGGCGAAATACCCGTGTGAGGGGGGGATCCCTTCCTGGACAATGGCGCGCACACCTGACGGCACAGCTTCAAGACCGTAAGTAATAAAGACCCGGTTTAGATCTTCCGGGTCTTTAT
>NZ_JANEWH010000231.1:0-3703 GCF_028069715.1 Kluyvera sp. Awk 3
CTAGTTGTTTGTTTTATTGCAGATGGATAACCTATACGCGTTGAACAAACCAACCCAAAACGCCAAAAAACACGTTTTTTTCTCAGTTTTAATGTTTATTTTCGAGGAGCATACCGATGTTCTCTGCGCAGTCACGCCTGCGTCATGCGGCAGCAGACACTTTCGCCATGGTGGTCTACTGTTCCGTCGTGAACATGATGATTGAAATTTTTCTCTCGGGAATGACCTTCGAGCAGTCACTTTCGTCTCGACTGGTGGCGATTCCGGTGAACATTATTATTGCATGGCCATACGGTATCTACCGTGACTTCATCATGCGCCAGGCCGCGCGAATCAGCCCGGCTGGCTGGATGAAAAGAGTAGCGGATCCGCTAGCGTACGTGACCTTCCAGTCGCCGGTATACGTCTTGATTCTGCTGAGCGTGGGTGCCGATTGGCATCAGATTATCGCTGCGGTTAGCTCAAACGCGGTGATATCGCTGGTGATGGGTGCCGCTTACGGCTACTTCCTCGATTTCTGCCGTCGCTTGTTCCGCGTCGAACAATACACCCAAGCGAAAGCCTGATAGCAGGGTAATAAGAGACTGGCCATGCCAGTCTCTTATTTAGATATTCTCGCCAAAAAGCCCATCTAAGAAACGTTCTAAAGCCATTCGTGAACTAAAGCCGTGCGGAATACCGTAATGCTGCTCAACATCGCCGCCAAGGTACAACGGAAACTGTTCGTAGTGATCACACGCTTTAATATCAGATGCCGGTTCGGCAAATTTAAAGCTACGGTCTTTGAGCGCCGGGTGAATGATCAGCGCCGTACGCCCCATCCGCGCTTCGCGGTTGACGTAAACATAATTTTCCCCCCGGCGATAGCCGTAGGCTTTGGCGGTTACCGCATCCATGGTAAAGCCCGCTTTTTCAAGAACGCGCGCCACCTCATCAGGTCGTAGATACATATTTTTTCCTCGTCATCTTTTACTGCATCGCCACCTTACATGAATCAGTATTCGCCTCGCTTTCAGATAAATCCATAAACACGTTAAATCACGGCAATTTATAGCGGATGACCTACACTTAACGCTCCAGCAAATTTCGTGGAGGACGTTATGCCCAAATTATTTAACCGCAATGAAGCAGAAGATGAAGCTCAGGATATTCATAACGATGTCAGCCAATTAGCCGATAGCCTGGAGGATATTCTCAAGAGCTGGGCCAGCGAGAATAAAGATGAGGTGGAAACTGCACGACGCAAAGCCAAAGCGTTGCTGAGTGAAACCCGCGCTCGTATTCATGGTCGCAGCCGTTTACAACAGAGCGCCTGCGATGTTGCTGACACCGCAGACAGCTATGTTCGCGATAAACCGTGGCAAAGTGTGAGCGCTGCCGCGGCAGTGGGGATTTTTATTGGCGTATTATTGGGATCGCGCCGATAATATAACCATAACGATGTTGATAATAAAAACGCGTCTACCCCGGAGTATCTTTGATGCTCCGGGGTTTTTATTTTATCGCTCGCCTCAGCGCCGCGACCTGTTCATTGGCCATTACCGGCGAGACTATATTAGTAAAACTCATAATCAACCCGGCATCGCCAGGATGAGCCATGCGCCAGTCGGTTATCGCCTGCACCGCCAGGCCCGCCTCTCGCGCCCGGCGAGCCATCATTCGATCATCCCCGTCGACCGATACCACCAACTGGATGCCCCCCAGCTGTTCCACCACCTGAAAACCATGCGCCACAAGGGCCGTTTCAAGCCAGCGCCGACGCTGAGCGTAGTGAAGACGCATTTTCTTCAGATGCCGCCAGAAGTGACCTTCACGCAGGAAGTCCGCCAGCGTTTGCTGCCAGAGCAGCGGTACCGGGCAGGCCACGCGCTGGGCCTGGCGGCGGAACGCCGGCACCAGCGGCATCGGCACCACCAGCCAGGCGGTACGCAACGCCGGAAATAGCGCTTTGCTGAATGTACCGATGTAAATAACCCGCTGCGGTGCATCCAGGCTTTTCAGCGGCGGCAGCGGCTTGCCGTGATAGCGAAACTCGCTGTCATAATCGTCTTCAATCACCCACGCCTGGTGATGCGCTGCCCAGTCGAGCAGTTGCCGTCGTCGCGGCAACGATAGCGCCACGCCCGTCGGGCTTTGATGCGCGGGTGTCAGCAGCGCAAAACGCGCATTGGCGGCATGTTTGAGCGCCCAATCAACGTCCATCCCTTCGCCATCGACCGGCACAGGATGCAGCGTCACGCCTTCCTGCTCGATGATGGGGCGAATCAGCGGAAAACCAGGGTCCTCAACCCACATCCCCTCACCACGCCCCGACAGAGCTTGTAAGGTCAGGCTCATCGCGGCCGCATAGCCCGAGGTGATAAACACCTGCTCAGCTTCACATTCAATACTTCGCGACAATCGCAGGTATTCAACAATCGCCTGGCGTAACGCCATTTCGCCGCAAACGTCGCCAAGCGCTAAATCAAAACGCGTTTGCGTACGCAGCCGACGCCCCATCACACGGGACCATATTCCACGCGGAAAGAGATCCAGCGCGGGTAGTCCCAGCTGAAACGCTTGCGGCTGAAACTGTTCGCCACCAAAACCAAGTGGCTCGACTGGCGCGGCCTCCAATGTTAAGTGATCGCTTACATACGTACCGGCCTGTCCGCGTCGCTCAAGCCACCCTTGTGCCACCAGTTCGCCGTAGGCGTTCTCCACCGTCACCCTTGAAACGCCAAGCTCCTGAGCATAGAGACGGCTCGATGGCAGACGCCTGCCTGCCGCCAGCTCTCCTTGTTCAATCGCCGTCTTCAGCTGGCGAGCTATTTGCCGGTAACGCGGTTCGCTCTTCTGCTTCATGGTCTTATTTTTTACTCTTAATATGGTCATCTTTCTAAGACCATTATAGTGCTATTTTTGTCGCATCTTGAACGAGGAGAAAGACAATGACTGCATTACGCCAACCCTATAGTGAACTCAGCCCCAACGTCTATGCGGGGCTGGTACAAGCCAGTATCGCGCTGGAAAAAAGCTCGCTGGAGCGTACGCTGCTGGAACTGCTGTATTTACGCGTATCGCAAATCAACGGCTGCGCGTTTTGCCTGGAAATGCACAGCAAAGCGCTGCGTAAATCTGGCGTTGAACAAGCCAAATTAGATGCGCTGGCTGGCTGGAGAGTGAGTAATCACTTCAGCGACGCGGAGTGCGCCGCCCTGGCCTGGGCCGAAGATCTGACGTACGTCGCCGAAACGCACGCTGAAGACAGCGTCTATCAACCCCTACTAGCCTACTTCAGCGCCGAGCAGATCAGCGACATGACCTTTGCCATCAGCCTGATGAATGCCTTTAACCGCCTGGCCGTTGGCATGCGGATGTAGTCCTGAAGTGCCCGTGAATCATCGCCATGCACGGGCATTATTTTACCTCGAATATATCGCGTTAATTCAGCAAAACACGTCCTTATTTTTCACCCGGATATTTCCTAAAAAAACGTCATCATCATACAAATAATCGCCGCCATTTTCTCAGAAAATATTCAGTGCATTTTTTAGATCTCGACCAAATTTCCTGACTTAAATTATAAAAAAATCAACCACCGCGAATTTGCGCTCAGCCCTTATATCATGGGAAATGAGAGCGATATCACCCTACCGGCTATTTCGGATGAAAACAGATTGAGGGTTGTCACATCGTCTCAGTATGCTAGGGTATATACAGG
>NZ_JANEWH010000232.1:0-3679 GCF_028069715.1 Kluyvera sp. Awk 3
GGGCCGGGGTGAGGGTCCAACGCGCACAGCGACCCACCGCCTTTCTTTCAANTGAAATAAATTTGTGCTTTATCTCACATTGTAATTAAATTGTTTCTGGCCGAAGTTACACCAGGAGCATCCCGTATGACCGTTAAAGTTATCGTCACCGATATGGACGGAACTTTTCTTAATGACGCCAAGACCTACGACCGTTCGCGGTTCCTGGCGCAGTTTGAACAGCTTCAAGCACGTGGCATTGAGTTCGTTGTCGCCAGCGGCAACCAGTATTACCAGCTGATTACCTTCTTCCCTGAAATTCGGGATCGCATCTCTTTTGTCGCGGAAAACGGCGCGCTGGTGTACGAGCACGGGCAGCAGCTTTTCCACGGTGAGCTGACAAAACATGAGTATCAGACGGTGATTGGCGAACTGCTGAAAGATCCGCAGATGTATTTCGTCGCCTGCGGTCTGGAAAGTGCTTATATCAGCGACAGCGCGCCAGATGCGCTGGTCGAACTGATGTCCAAACACTACTACCGCTTAAAGCGCGTGGCGAACTTCCACGACGTCGACGATAAGATGTTCAAATTCTCCCTGAACCTCCCGGACAGCGATATTCCCGATCTGATTGATAAGCTGCACGTCTCCCTCGACGGCATTATGAAGCCCGTCACCAGCGGCTTCGGCTTTGTCGATCTCATCATTCCCGGCCTGCACAAAGCCAACGGCATTAGTCGCCTGCTGAAGCGCTGGCAGCTTTCACCGCAACAGTGCGTGGCAATTGGCGATAGCGGCAACGACGCCGAAATGCTCAAGCTGGTGAAATATTCCTTCGCCATGGGCAATGCGGTCGACAGCATTAAGGCCATTGCGGACTACCGGACCGACGACAACAACCACGACGGTGCGCTGAACGTCATTCAGTCCGTGCTGGACGGCACCGCCCCCTTCTAATTCTCTTCCTTTGCAGGCCTGATAAGCGCAGCGCCATCAGGCGCCTCCGTGTACATTGCCGGATGGCGGCGTTGCCTTATCCGGCCTACGTATTCATCTTCCTTTCTCTTCGTGATCTAACGCAAAAATTTAAACTTGCATTAACTTTATTTTAACTTAAAGTATCACCTGTAATGCATTTTACTTTCGAATGAAAGATTGCGAGGTTGATATGACGATTACCTTTACCCACGAAACGCTCCCTGCCGACCCGAAAGCGGCCATTCGCCAGATGAAACAAACGCTACGCGCGCAGATTGGCGACGTCCAGGCGGTGTTCGACCGTCTGAGCGCCACCATTGAAGCGCGGGTTGCGGAAATTAACGCCCTGAAGGCGCAGGGACAGCCGGTGTGGCCAATCATTCCCTTTGCCGATCTGGCGGCGGGCAACATTAGCGAAGCCACCCGCGCCGAGGTGAAGCGCCGCGGATGTGCGGTGATTAAAGGTCACTTCCCGCGTGAACAAGCGCTGGCTTGGGATCGTTCAATGCTCGACTACCTCGATCGCAACCATTTCGATGACGTATATAAGGGGCCAGGCGATAGCTTTTTCGGATCACTTGATGCCTCACGTCCGGAAATCTACCCGATTTACTGGTCGCAGGCGCAAATGCAGGCGCGTCAGAGTGAAGAGATGGCGCAGGCCCAATCGTTCCTCAACCGCCTCTGGAAAGTGGAAAGCGAGGGTAAGCAGTGGTTTAACCCGGATATCAGCGTCATTTATCCGGACCGTATCCGCCGCCGCCCACCGGGCACCACCTCTAAAGGGCTCGGAGCACATACCGATTCTGGCGCGCTGGAACGCTGGCTACTTCCGGCTTATCAACAGGTGTTCGCCAGCGTCTTTAACGGTAACGTCGAGCAGTACGATCCGTGGAACGCCGCGCACCGTACTGACGTGGAAGAGTACACCGTGGATAACACCACCAAATGCTCGGTGTTCCGCACCTTCCAGGGCTGGACGGCGCTGTCGGACATGATCCCGGATCAGGGGCTGCTGCACGTGGTGCCGATTCCGGAAGCGATGGCCTATGTGCTGCTGCGCCCGCTGCTCGATGACGTACCAGAAGATGAACTGTGCGGCGTAGCGCCAGGGAAAGTGCTGCCGATCTCCGAGAAATGGCACCCGTTGCTGATAAGCGCACTGACCTCTATTCCGGCGCTGGAGGCCGGTGATTCGGTATGGTGGCACTGCGACGTGATCCACTCGGTGGCGCCGGTGGAGAATCAGCAAGGCTGGGGGAACGTGATGTACATCCCCGCCGCGCCAATGTGCGAAAAAAACCTCGCTTACGCCCACAAGGTGAAAGCGGCATTAGAACGCGGCGCATCGCCGGGCGACTTCCCGCGTGAAGACTACGAAGCCGACTGGCAGGGCCGCTTTACGCTCGCCGACCTCAATATTCACGGCAAACGTGCGCTGGGCATCGACGCCTGATTATCGTACAACCCCTCCCGTTCAACGGCGGTGTGCCCTTTTCCGGGGCGCACCCGCCGCACCGATTCCCGAACCGCCAGTCGCCCATGTAGCAGTAACGATCCTACCGGCGCGTCGGGACGAATCAGCCGCTGTTGCAGCATCTGCACCGCCTCAACGCCCAGTTCATCGCGAGGCACGTGAACCGCGGTGAGCGGCACGTCCTCAATGGCCGCCAGGTTGAAGCCGTCGATACTCATGACCGAAACATCCTGCGGCACCCGCAGCCCGCGCTGACGCAGGGCGTTAACGGTCCCTGCCGCCATAAAATCACCGCCCACCAGGAAGGCCGTCGGCAATGGCCGGCCATCGAGCGCATCCAGCCACGCGCCAACCTTTTCCTCGGCAACTTTGGCGCTAAAGCTGCTGATATTCAGCAGGTCGCGCTCGTGCTGAAACTCAAGGTTGTGCTGACGCCACGCCTCTTTAATGCCCGCCAGTCGCTGTTCCATGGTGTAACGGCGCAGACACATGACGTTCATGACCTCCCGATGGCCCATTTCAAACAGGTAACGCGCGGCGAAAGCGCCAATCATCCGATGATCCGGCGCAATGGCCGGCAGACGCATGCGTTCATCGCGGCAGTTAATCAACACACAGGGCTTCGCGAGATCGGCGGCAAGATCGTGAATATGCGGATCGTCAATGCCCAGCAGAATGGCCGCCTGCGTCTCCGCTTCGTTCATGCGCGACAAAAACAGCGTAGGATCGCTGTCGTTCTCTTCCAGCGCGCAGTAGCGCAAACGCACCTCGTGTGGCGAGAGCGCTTTACTGATGCTCTGTATCACACGGTAGTAAAAGATGTCGGACCGCTCATCGAACGCCCGCGGCGGCGCAAAGACAATCAGGCTATTGAGCAACATCCTTCCTGCCGCCATACCGTCCATCACCCCAAGCTCACGCGCGCAGGTCAACACCTGCTCGCGGGCGCGAGCGCTGGTATTCGCTTTACCCGCCAGCACGCGCGAAACGGTGCTGGCAGACAGCCCGGTTCGGGCAGCAATCTCGGCGATTTTCAGCTTCTTTTCCATTTTGTGATCTGTCTCTAATTCGAAAATGAAAGAATTTTCATGACAAAAATGCCTTATTTGGCAAGGCATGAAAGACGTATACGTAATGTATATCAGTCATTCATGAAAAAACGTGCACAAAACCCGCTTTTCCCAACCTTTCATGTCTTCTAAGGTGAATTGGTAGAACAACTTCCATACAAGAACGGTGGAAGTG
>NZ_JANEWH010000233.1:0-3641 GCF_028069715.1 Kluyvera sp. Awk 3
ACATAAAACCACATGAATTTTTATTTTTTATAATAAATTGCCCACCGGCCGGGATTTATCGATGGCCGCATTAATGCAATATAAATACCCATTTACAGGCGACTTCGCGAAACAGTTTACAGCTAATGCTATTGATAACAAGCCATTAAGTTAACATATTATTTCATCGTCACAGGCTTATTCGCGCACGGTATGGTTAGCAAATCAGGGGGTAAATCGTGAAGAATAGCGACAAGTATGAACCTGCAACGAGATACTTTACCTCTGAAATTGTATGGGTATTTATCTTATGAAAACGCGTGAATCAGAATAATCTGTAGGCCTGCGTTTTTATCATTTTTATAACATCATGCTGTCCTGGCCTGAGACATTTTAACCATAAGGGATTTTATGGCCTCTTATTCATTGTGGTGATGAATACATGGCCGCATAATAGCGGCCAACCTCCGCAGGTGCGGGGTTAAGCGCCAGCTTTTTCTGGTGATGAAGGATACACAATGCAAAGGCGTAACTTCCTGAAAGGTGCTGCAGCCCTCTCAACGCTGGGTCTGGTGAGCCCGGTTTTTGCCAAAACAGAAACGCAGGCTCAGCCTGCTGTCTCATCTTCCGGCAAATACCGCCGCTTCATTATGACCCAAACCTATAGCCTGAAGGCACCGGAAGGCTCTTCCGGGAAGGTGAATTTGTGGATCCCCATCCCGGAAGAGACCGCCTTCCAGCAACTGATCAATCTCTCCTTCAGCGGCAACTATCAAAGTGCCACGCTGAATGCCAATAATCGCTATGGCGCGAAAGTGCTGTACGTGACGTGGCCGGCCTCAAACGGACCGCTGAATATTAACGTGGAGATGGAAATTGAAACCCGCGACTGGGAAGTGTTGAAAGACAATCGTCTCACTGACTGGCAGTTGCCGGGGGAAGGGGCGGTGATCCCCGATGAGATTAAACCTTTCCTGCAGGCGACGGCGCATATTCCGGTGGATGGGCTGGTGAAAGAGACCGCGCTGAAAATTATCGGCAACGAAAAAGCGCCGCTGAAACAGGCGCGTCTGATTCATGACTGGGTCAGCACCCATATGCATCGTGATGACGCGGTCATAGGTTGCGGAACCGGCGATGTCGGGGAGATCCTGAAAACCGGCAAGCTCGGTGGCAAATGTACCGACATTAACTCGGTGTTTGTCGCACTGTGCCGTGCGGTCGGCATTCCGGCACGTGAAATGTTTGGCATCCGTTTAGGCGCGAGCCGCAAGCTTAATCAATACTCCACGAAAGCATTTGGCAGCGCCGACGATAAAGGCGTGGCCAAAATCAGCGGCGGTCAACACTGTCGCGCGATGTTCTGGTTAGCCGGTTTCGGCTGGATGCCAGCAGACCCGGCAGACGTGACCAAAATGCGTCTGACAGAGAAAAAAGAGAATGGCGACCCGTCGGTCACCGCGGTGAACGATTATCTGTTTGGTAACTGGGAAATGAACTGGGTGGGATTCAACCATGCGCGTGATTTCGCACTGTCGCCAGCCGCGGAGCAGGGTGACGTGAATAACCTGGGCTATCCGTATGCGGAAGTCGACGGCGATCCGCTGAATTTCTACGACCCAGCTGCGTTTAGCTACGACTATGTCAGCGTCGAACAGCATTAAGGGCGGCGTGTTAACGTTGCTCGCGGCGATCGTAGCCGCGGGCGCGTCAACGCTGTGCTGCATTGGGCCTCTGCTGTATCTGGTGTTTGGGGTTTCCGCTGCCGGGCTGGTGGGTATTCCGGGGGCGTCCTGGCTGCAAATCCCGATGATTATTGTCGCCGTTGGTCTGATGGCGCGCGGATTCTGGCGTCTGCATCTGTCGTCGAAACCGGTATGCGTTAACGTCGTAAGCCGTCGGGTGCTGGTGTGGTTGTATTGGCTGGCGGTGCCGTTAGTGCTGGCCTTGATTACCTATCCTTATGTATTACCCTGGATCTGGGAGTGGATGGAATGAAAAAAGCCGTGTGTCTGGCGTTACTGATGTTTACGCCACTGGGCTGGGCGGCCGATAAATTGGTCACCATTGATGTCGGCGAAATGAACTGCCCGCTGTGCGTGATTTCCATTAACCAGGCGCTGCGCAGCACCGATGGCGTCATTAAGGCGAAAGCTTCGCTGAAAACGCGTCAGGCGGAAGTGGTGGTGCCGGAGAATTTTGATAATCAGCGGTTATTAGCGGCGATTGCTAAAACCGGATTTAAAGGGGAAATCCACGGCGAAAGCGTGGTGCAGTAAATAAAGAAAACCCGCCATGACGGCGGGTTTTTTAATCGTATTAGAACTGGTAAACCATACCCAGCGCAACGATGTTGTCGGTAGAAATACCGTTTTCCTGATAGAAGGAATCGTTGCCGTCCAGCAGGTTGATTTTATAATCAACGTAGGTGGACATGTTTTTGTTGAAGTAGTAAGTCGCGCCAATATCCATATATTTAACCAGATCTTTGTCGCCAGCGTTAGTACCGCTAATGTTGTACAGATCCTTACCTTTAGATTGCAGGTAAGAAATTGCCGGACGCAGGCCGAAGTCGAATTGATATTGTGCGGTTACTTCGTAGTTCTGAGTTTTGTTTGCAATACCAGAATCACCGTATGGAGTCATGTTACGGGTTTCGGAATACATGGTTGCGAGATAGATGTTGTTCGCATCATATTTCAGACCAGCGGTCCATGCATCAGCGGTATCGCCACCAGCATACTGGTTGCCAGTGTGATTTTTTCCAATATAGCCGTTTTCCTGATCGGTGGTACGGTCTGATGTGCTATAAGCAGCACCAGCGCTGAAGCCCATTCCCATATCGTACGTAGTGGAAATACCGAAGCCGTCACCATTGTCAAAGCGAGAGTCGCTACCGGAGGCACGGTTATTAGTACCAACGGACGGATTGATATCATCAGGGCTTTGGCTTTCGTTTTTACCCTGATACTGCAGAGCAAAGTTCAGGCCATCAACCAGACCGAAGAAATCAGTGTTACGGTAAGTTGCAACACCGTTAGCACGACCAGTCATAAAGTTGTCAGAGTTGGTGTAGGAGTCGCCACCGAACTCTGGCAGCATATCGGTCCAGCCTTCAACGTCGTACAGCACGCCGTAGTTACGACCGTAATCGAATGAACCGTAATCGCCGAATTTCAGACCAGCAAACGCCAGACGGGTCCAGTTGTTTGCGCCATCACCTTCAGTTGAGTTTGCCTGAACGTTATATTCCCACTGGCCGTAACCAGTCAGCATATCGTTAATCTGAGTTTCACCTTTGAAACCGAAGCGGACGTAAGTCTGATCGCCATCTTTCTTAGAATCGCTGGAGAAATAATGCAGACCATCTACCTTGCCATAGATGTCTAATTTGTTGCCGTCTTTATTATAAACTTCTGCGGCATGAGCTGCGCCTGCGGCTAACAGGGCAGGAATAACGAGGGCCAGTACTTTTCTGTTCATTGAATATATTCCTTTAGTATTTTTTATACGCGCACTTTCTGACTAAGAAAGCACAGTCATGCTAATAGAGACGAATCTGATATGGTAAATAACATTTGTTACAACATGAGTAAAATCTAAAGGATATAATTCTGCTGAAATGATGATAATTATCGTGAATGGTTTGGTGTGATATATAT
>NZ_JANEWH010000234.1:0-3574 GCF_028069715.1 Kluyvera sp. Awk 3
GACGTAATGAATCCTCCATATTCTGGATAATTAAAATTTAGCCATAGACAAATAATCTATTATGACACTATGCGTATTAACCAAATGACTGATGTCATTTCGATATTTCGACCATAAGGGAAAATACAACTTGCGGTATTTCATCGTCACGCCTGGCAATGTGCTGGCGCTATCTATCACATCCTGATGCGAGGCGGTCGCTGTATCAGCTACCGCCTCTTACACAAGACTATCAGTGAACAATTTACATTCACTAATCTGCCGTTAAGCTCAGCGTCGTTCGCTAGCCTCCCAGCTATAAATGCCCGCGGAGGTTAACGTGTCACCCAGTTCCTGATAGGAGAAATCATAAAAATCGGCACTGACTTCATAACCAGAATAGTCGACGGCTGCCAGGCCAACGAAGGCTCCGGTAAAGAACCCGCCATAGCTTTGCAGGACGTAATCGTCTGACAGTATTGCAGCATCTAATGTGACAGGAATTTCAGTGAAATGAGTGCCGTCAAAACTATATTCATAGCTATAGGTTTGTTTCCGAACCTTCGTGCGGAACCAGACATACTCAGTACCTTCCGGAATTTTGATCGCATCATCTTTTAAATAAGATGTATATTTTCCACGGTTATTCTCACCAACTTCAATGACCGAGCCATTAATTTCATTCCAGGTGATGAAAACAAAACTCCAATGACGATCGTTGTAGTAGTTTGTTAACCCAGCCATCTGTTGATAGCTAAATGGATTAAATTTAACCTTAACTTGCGCATCAAAATAGAAGGCTTGCCAGCGTCGGGCAATGAGCGACAGGTCATGGGTATTGGCTAACGAGCCTTGACCTATTAATGTCAATTTACCTTCGCCGGTCGTGCCCATCTTTTCGTTAAACGGAACGCGAAGCGTATTCCAGTTGTGATCGAGCGTCGATGAGGTAAAGGCATCATACTGGCTATGATCTTTGGCGCTTTCGGTGTAAATGGCATCCTTTGGCCCTTCAACGAAGGTTTTTCCACCGTGCCCCCCTTCGACACGCGGCCAGCCTTCTTCATCCCAGTACACTTTTTGAATCGATGTCTCTCTGCCCAGCGTTGACCAGCCGCGCGGGTCGTAAATCGACTCACCAGGGCGATTCCACGGACGGGCGCAGAGCGAGGCGTAGTACCATTCACCACCAGGCGTTGAAACCAAAGCGCCATGCCCTTGCTTTTGAATGTAACTGTCTGGTGTATCGACGTTAGTGATGAACACCTCGCCAGGCGCAGTTTCAAAACTGTGGGCATCCAGCGTTTTTGAACGGGCAACCACTTCCTGATGGGTAAACACCGTCCCGCCCTGAGCGGCGAAAAGATAGTAATAACCGTCTCGTTTATAGAGATGCGGCCCTTCAACCAGTGCCACAGCGGTACCGCGATAGAGCGTTCGTGCGGTTTCTGGTTTTAATTTTAAGGTCCTGGTGTCAAGCTCCGTTAACGTAATGCCATTGAATGGATGGTGATATTCACGGTGATCCCAGGTTTGTTGAACAATATATTTGCGCCCATCATCATCATGGAACAATGAAGCATCAAAACCAACGCCATTCAGTTTAATGGGGTCTGACCATGGGCCACGGATATCCGTCGCGGTGGTCAGGTAGTTGGTCATGTCTTTAAAGGCGCCTTCTGTGATTTTCACATCCGTATACACTAGCCAGAATTTGCCGTCAGCATAAGAGAGCGCCGGAGCCCAAATCCCACCGGATGAAGGGTTGCCCTTCATATCCAAAAGCGTGGTTGTCGATAACGGACTGGGGAGAAGATTCCAGTTTTGCAGATCCTTTGACTCGTGTAAGCGAACGCCAGGGAACCACTCAAATGTAGAGTTTGCAATATAGTAGGTTTCACCAACGCGGATAATGCTGGGATCCGCATTGAATCCAGGTAATACAGGGTTTTGAATAATGGCCATATCATTCTACCTTTCTATAATTATTTATTTTAAATCTTTCACAAATCGAATAATTTTTTAAACTATACCCGTATCTCATCAAGCTGACGGTTGATCTCGGTGACATTTTTGTCTGAGATAGGGTAAAGCTGAATAATGATCATCGACACAATCGCCAAAATAATAGGGATCCACACGGCTGTCATAATAATGCCATCGATAGCACTGGCACTTTGCTGTGCTCCGGTTTCGCTAAAGCCATATGCCGCCAGTAACCACAATGGAATCGCGCCGCCAATCGTAAAACCAATCTTGAAGAACAGGCCCATAATCGCATTAATAATTGCGGCGTTGCGCTTCCCTGATTTTAATTCGCCATACGCAATCACTTCAGGAACCAGTGCCCACATGAAACCCGTGGCCGAAGTTAAGCCCCATTGTTTGATAAATGTCGCGATGTAAGCCAGCCAAAGCGCATCATGCATTCCTTCACGTGACCAAACGTAGGTCAATAATTCACCGACGATAAACATGCCAAGGAAAAGATGGAAGAACCCTTTTTTACCAAAAATGCGCTTCAGTCTGGACCAGAAAATAGGGAAGATAATACCGGGAATTGAGGCGACAAGACCAATTGCGCCCATCCATTCTGAATGACCAACAACAAACTGATTAAAGAAACCATTGACCGTGTTCATAAAGAACATAAAGGTAAAGGCCAGCATGAAGAACAGACCGAGAATGACCAGAGGTCGGTTATTTTTCAGCTCAAGGAAGAGATCGGTTGTTTTCACGTTAGCGGTTTGTTCCGCCGTCGCGACAACACGCTCTTTAGTGAATTTGTAGCAGACGAAAAGTGCCACTGCGCCAATTATCATATAAATGGAGTATACGCCAAACCATGCATAATTCGCGGATGGATCGGTATAGTTACCCATATTAAGTTCAAGACCAAAAAAACCCGTGTCTTTGAGGCTTCTGTCTTTGGGTGACGCCATTTGTACAAACATCGGGAACAGCGTATAGACTAGCAGGTTAGCGCTGTTTGCCAGCATCATGCGGGTACTGGTGAGTTTATCAATGGACTCCGGATCTCGCGTCAACGAGGCGTTAAGAGAACCATAAGGAATATTAACCACTGAATACACCAGGTCCAGCGCTAAATAAATAATAAACGCAAAGGGAACAGAACCCCGAACCCCAGGGATAGGGGCGAACAGCAATGCGGAAAGAATAACAAGCGGAATACCGGCTCTTAAAAGCCATGGGCGATATTTACCTGCCGCTGAACTTCTTTTATCAACATAGGTTCCGACCATCGGATCCCAAAAAACGTTAACGATACGAACAAAAAGAAATATAAATCCAGCCGTTGCCGTACTAATGGTATTTACCGTCAGCATGTGTAGCGCGAGAAAACCGCCAATCGTACCGAATACAAGGTTCTGCGCAAAGTCACCCATCCCATAACCAATACGCTCACCCCGTGTTAATTTGTGATATTCGTCATGCCGATTTTGAATTATATTTTTACGCATTCCAATCAGGTCTCCGATTTCATTTGTGAATGTGAAACACTTTTTGGCACAGGTCACCGCCGACAATCTATTGCGTTTTTATATTAACTGGTTACGTTTTTTTACTTTTGTGA
>NZ_JANEWH010000235.1:0-3361 GCF_028069715.1 Kluyvera sp. Awk 3
GCATTGAATAAATGCTAGCTTGATATCAGAAAAAGATATTAATCAAGGCAGAGCGATAGATTATCGCTGCGCACACCCTGCGCACTGCTTGTTCTGAATCTGCTGGAAGAAATCATTCCCTTTATCATCCACCAGAATAAACGCCGGGAAGTTCTCTACCTCAATTTTCCAGATGGCCTCCATACCCAGTTCCGGGTAGGCCACGCATTCCAGGCTCTTGATGCTGGTTTGCGCTAACACGGCGGCCGGGCCGCCGATGCTGCCAAGGTAGAAACCCCCGTGCTTGTGACAAGCGTCAGTTACCTGCTGGCTACGGTTACCTTTCGCCAGCATCACCATGCTGGCACCGTGAGACTGCAGCAGGTCAACATAGGAGTCCATACGGCCTGCGGTGGTTGGGCCTAAGGAGCCGGATGCATAACCTTCTGGCGTTTTTGCCGGGCCGGCGTAGTAAACAGGATGGTCTTTGACGTATTGCGGCAGCGGTTCACCGTTATCCAGAAGCTCTTTGAGTTTCGCGTGCGCAATGTCACGGGCCACGATAATGGTGCCGTTCAGCGACAGACGGGTAGAGACCGGGTGAGCGGACAACTGGGCCAGAATATCGCTCATCGGCTGGTTGAGGTTGATGCTGACCGCATCGCCTTCACCCTGCTGACGCAGCGCCTCGGGAATATACTGCGCGGGATTGTGCTCCAGTTTTTCAATCCAGATACCGTCACGGTTGATTTTAGCCTTAATGTTACGGTCGGCAGAGCAGGAGACGCCCATCCCAATCGGACATGATGCGCCGTGACGCGGCAGGCGGATTACGCGGATATCATGGGCAAAATATTTACCGCCAAATTGCGCGCCAAGACCGAGGTTACGCGCTTCTTCCATAAGCTCCTGTTCCAGCTTCACGTCGCGGAACGCCTGACCGTGTTCGTTACCTTCGGTCGGCAGACCGTCGTAGTAGCGAGTGGAGGCCAGCTTGACGGTTTTCAGCGTTGATTCTGCCGACGTCCCGCCGATAACAAACGCAATGTGATACGGCGGGCAGGCTGCTGTCCCCAGCGTACGCATCTTCTCAACCAGGTAATTTTTCAGCTTTGCCGGGGTGATCAGCGCTTTAGTTTCCTGATACAGATACGTTTTGTTCGCGGAACCGCCGCCTTTGGCGATACACAGGAATTTATATTCGTCGCCATCCACGCTGTAGAGGTCAATCTGTGCCGGCAGGTTAGTGCCGGTATTCACTTCTTTATACATGTCCAGCGCGGCATTCTGCGAATAGCGCAGGTTGTCGGAGATATAGGTGTTATACACGCCCTGCGACAGCGCGGCTTCATCGCCACCCCCGGTCCATACGCGCTGGCCCTTTTTCCCCATAATGATCGCGGTGCCGGTGTCCTGGCAGGTCGGCAGCACGCCTTTCGCGGCGATGTCGGAGTTACGCAGGAACTGCAGCGCCACGTATTTATCGTTTTCACTGGCTTCCGGGTCGCTGAGGATGGCAGCAACCTGCTGCTGATGAGAAGGGCGCAGCATAAAAGCCGCATCGTGGAACGCCTGCTGGGCCAACAGCGTTAACGCTTCTGGCTCAACCTTGAGAACATCCTGGCCGTCAAACTGGGCAACGGAGACGTGTTCACGGCTCAGCAGATAGTATTCGGTATCGTCATGAGACAGTGGGAAGGGGTCCTGGTAGACAAACGGTTTGTTCGACATAGCTCTTCACTCCATAAAAATAAAACCGCCGGAGGTTGCCCGCCGACGGTTATGAATCAGAACATCATAGACATCCACGGGTAGCCGATGACCAGCAGGGCGACCAGGAAGATGCCGCCAAAGATGGTGCCAAGGCGCCAGTAGTCTTTGGTTGGCAGATAGCCGCTGCCGTAGTAAATCGGGCTTGGGCCGGTGCCGTATGGGGTGATGATCCCCATGATCCCCAGCGAGGTCACCATCAGCAGCACGAACACTTCCATATTCATACCCGGAATGGTCGAGGCAATGGTGAGCATTGCTGGCAGTAGCGCAGTGGTGTGCGCGGTGGTGCTGGCAAACAGGTAGTGCAGCAGATAGAACGCCAGCAGCAGTACGATGGTCGCTACGCCCGGCGAGATACCGCTCATCAGCATACCGCCTTCTTTACCCAGCCAGCCGATAAAGCCGGTGGAAGAGAGGCCGTCGGCCAGCGCCACAAGGGTGGCGAACCACACGAAGGTGTTCCACGCGGCTTTGTTGCCGGTAATGTCGTTCCACTCCAGCACGCCGGTCCACAGCATCAGGCCGATGATCAGCAGGGCGGCCATTGCCGGTTCAATCCACGCCGCGGCGAAGATCCACATCATCAGCGCGCAGCAGACAAACACCAGCAACAGAATTTCATTGCGAGACAGTTTACCCAGTTTCTCCAGCTCACGAGCGGCCCACAGCGGCACCTCATCGTTCACCTTCACTTCCGGTGGGTAGAACCAGTAGGCCAGCAGCGGCATGGTGAGGATAAGCAGCACGCCGAGCGGCAGGAAGGCAATAAACCAGGTACCCCAGGAAATGTTGATACCGACAATACTTTTCACCAGCGCCAGCGCCAACAGGTTAGGGGCGAGGGCTGAGAGGAACATCGAGCTGGTTATACAAGCGGCGGTGATAGCCACCCACATCAGGTATGAGCCGATTTTGCGAGCGCTCGGATCGTTCGGTTTGGAGCCATACAGCGGCGGCAGGTTGGCGATAATCGGGTAGATGGTCCCGCCGCTGCGCGCGGTGTTAGAGGGAGTAAACGGCGCCAGAAGCAGGTCCGCCAGCGTGATGGCATAGCCAAGCGTCAGGCTGCGGCGGCCCAGATATTTCACCAGAATCAGCGCCAGTCGGCGGCCAAAGCGGGTCTTATCGTAGCCGGCGGCAAACATAAAGGCGCCAAAGATCAGCCACACGGTAGAGTTACCAAAACCGCTGACCGCCCATTTAAAGGACGCACCCGCCAGATGGAATTTATCGGCAGCCATCTGTTCCGGGCTAAACAGCACCCATTGGCTGCACAGCGCGATGGCGACAACGCCAGTCAGGCCAATCACGGCGCCCGGCAGCGGTTCGAAGATAAGACCCACGATCACGCCGACGAAGATAGCAAAGTAGTGCCAGGCATAAGGAGGAAGCCCGTCAGGAACCGGGACGAAAAGTAACAGCACGGCCACGATAATGGGCAGGGCCATCATCACAAGACGGTTTTTCTTGCCGTCTTTCGGTTTACTCACCGGCGTCGGCGAGTGCGATGTCGCAGATTTCTCGTTCATATTACGCTTCTATAAGTAGTTAATAATTCGATTCGCAAAAACTGCCGGCTGCTTTTTTTAGTTTTTTTACTTTATTTATG
>NZ_JANEWH010000236.1:0-3316 GCF_028069715.1 Kluyvera sp. Awk 3
ATATTGATTCACCAAATCAATATAATAGCGAAAACGCTTTTCCGGTCTGAGATCGTCAGGCAGTAGGGGATTCCAGACAATATCGTTGGTAATTGCGCTATCAAACGCCTCAAGCATAGGGAGGTCCTGGACCCACTGCGAGCAGGGCGTTTTGCCCGCAGTTAATGAACCCTTGAGCGGTGAGTAGCTGTGGCCGTCAATGTTCAGACCGACAACATCGCCCAGGCGCTGCACGCTGTCACAAGCTCTCGTGGCCGCATCAACGGTAGGGGCTTCATCCATCTTTCGCGAGAGTTGCGATATAATCAGCTGGTTCTGATATTTATCATAGAGAAAGGCCGATTCTCCTTTGTCTATGATATATCGCATATAATCCGTCATATCCCGATGACTTGAGATCAACTCATAGATCAGAAATGAGGATGTCAGTATTACCACGCCGGATGAAATCACGAAGCGGAGTATTTTGTTTTGCAGTTTCATGGCGAAATTATATGTTCTTCCGTGTAATGGGAAATTTTACCATGTGCGGGGCGCTATCACTAGTGAAGCATTAGCGATGAGAATGTATTACAAATATTGGATGAGGACGACCTGTGACGAGGCTGCTGATTTATCTCCTTTTATTCCGCATTCCTCGTCACGTTTTGCACGAGAGGTCAGAAAAACATCCTGATGGCACAATACACCAGCAGCAGCGCCAGGATGATATTCACACTCCGACCATGCCGGCGAAACAATGACTGGAATAGATGACCAGCCAGCGCCCAGATCAGATTCCCCAGACTGCCAATCACTGCCAGCAGCACGCTGACAGCGATGACCCAGAACATATCCTGCGTGTAGGGTAATACGAACGCAGACAGCGCCGTAATGCCATATAGAATAATCTTCACGTTGGCAAACTGCAGGCCAAAACTGAGCCAAAAGCCCAAAGGCTGCGTATTGGCTTCTGCTGTGGATGAGCTGGTCGCTATTTTCCATGCCAGCCAGAGTATATACGCGGCACCTATCCACACCAGCCATCGGGTGACGGATGGCATCACGCTGATCAGCGCATAGGTAAACAGACCGCAAAGGAGCATCAGCACCAGAAAGCCAGCGCTCATGCCGGCGAGGACGCGAACACTACGGCGTAAACCATGCTGATTGACCGAACTTAACGCGAGGATATTGTTAGGCCCGGGCGTCAGGGCGGTAATGAGGGTATAGGTTAAAAAGCTGCTGATGATGAGAGTGGTCAATTGTATTCTCCTTGTTTCTGCTGCATATTAGCCGCGTAAAAACATTCAAAAAAGCGAATGTTTTAAATTCCAGACTTTCAATATTTCGATGTTTTGCGTGAGAGGAATCTATGGATTTGCGTCGTTTCATCACCTTTAAAACGGTTGTTGAAGAAGGGTCGTTTGCTCAGGCCGCGCGCAAGCTATGCTGCACGCAATCTACCGTCACTTTTCAGATCCAACAGCTGGAACAGGAGCTGTCATACTCGGTGTTTGAGAAAGTGGGGCGTCGAATGGTTCTCACGCCTGCGGGGAAATTACTGCTGCCGAAGGTAAGAGAACTGACGCGTGTGCTGGAGGGGATTCGGCAGATCGCCGATCGCGAGGAAGAGATCGCTGGGGACCTTCGGGTGATGGTTGGGGAAACCTTACTCGCCTACAAAATGCCTGAGGTTCTGAAACTGCTGAGGATTAAAGCGCCAAAAGTGCGTCTTTCTCTTCAGTCGGTAAACTGTTATGCCATTCGGGACGCGCTGCTCAACGATAATACGGATCTGGGCGTCTTTTACCGCGTGGGTCATGATGAGGCGTTGCACAAGGAATATTTTGGCCAACAGGAATTGGTACTGGTGGCATCCCCAGAGCTGCAGGGCGTTGATTTCACGAGAAAGAATCAGCATATTCCGCTCAGCTTCATTATCAATGAACCGCAGTGCGTTTTCAGGCAACTCTTCGAATCGACGCTCCGCGAAAGAAAGATTACGTTAGACAACACGATTGAGCTGTGGAGTATTGAGAGCATTAAACGCTGCGTGGCCAGCAATCTGGGCATCTCATTTCTGCCACTTTTCAGCGTATTGCGGGAACTGGAATCCGGTGAATTGATAACGCTTCCTTTTTCCGCAATGCCGATGACGATAACGGCACTTTGCGCCTATCACGCCGACAGAACCCTGAGTCCCGCGATGGAGATATTCATTGACTGCATGCGACAGTGTTTAGGGGAGGCGGAATCTGAATGCCTGGGGGAATTATCTCCCCATCTTGACGTCACGTCATAGGTAAAGAAATCAGCCAGAAAACAAGTTAACTGGCTGATTTTTTTATTAATCCTTGATGGTGTTGCCCTGCTTATGGAACAGCTCGCGGAACACCGGGTAAATATCCTCCTGATCGCGGATGTGCTGAATGGCAAAGTTATCAAACGTCTGCTGCAGGTGCTCGTACTCACGCCACAGGGTCTGATGGGCCCGACGGGTGATTTCGATATAGCTGTAGTAGCGCACCACTGGCAGAATTTTCTTCGCCAGAATTTCGTGGCACAGCGGTGAGTCATCTGCCCAGTTATCGCCATCCGACGCCTGCGCCGCGTAGATATTCCACTGCGCCGGGTCGTAGCGCGCTTTCACCACCTCATCCATCAGCTTCAGCGCGCTGGAGACGATGGTGCCGCCCGTTTCCTGAGAGTAGAAGAACTCATGCTCATCCACCTCTTTGGCCTGGGTGTGGTGACGAATGTAGACCACTTCGACGTTTTTATAGGTTCTGCTCAGGAACAGATAGAGCAGGATATAAAAGCGTTTCGCCATGTCTTTGGTGGACTGATCCATCGAACCGGAGACGTCCATCAGGCAGAACATCACGGCCTGGCTGGAAGGCTCTGGCCGTTTCTCGTAGTTTTTGTAGCGTAAGTCAAAGGTGTCGATAAACGGCACACGGTCAATCTTCGCCCGCAGGTCAGCAATTTCTTTGCGTAACCGCTCCTCTTCCAGCAGCTGCGCTGGCTCGCTTTTCGCCACTTCATCCAGGGTGGCTTCCAGCGCGTGCAGCTCGCGGCGCTTGCCGGCCGTCATGGCGGTACGGCGGGCAAGGGAGTTTTGCAGCGATCGCACGACGCTGATGTTGGCGGGCACGCCGTTAGAGGTGAAGCCCGCGCGGTGGGTTTTAAACTCGGTCAACTGGCGCTGCTGATTCCGTTTGAGATTGGGCAACGCCAGATCCTCAAACAGCAGATCCAGATACTCATCTTTGGAAATCTGAAACACAAATTCGTCCTGACCTTCGCCGTCGGCGCTGGCCTGGCCCTGTCCGCT
>NZ_JANEWH010000237.1:0-2971 GCF_028069715.1 Kluyvera sp. Awk 3
GTAAATAACTCAGACCATTATACACGTCATGCGGGAAAAATACCGCAGTCGTCGGTCTATTGCGCCTTAAAAGCGTGTAATCGGTTAGTTGCTTTGGTCAGCCCGTCTTTCAGCCAGATCTCGGTGCAGCGCGCCGCTTCGTCTACCGCATCGTCGATCAACTTCTGTTCAGCCGCCTGCGGTTTACCCAGCACAAAACCCACAACTTTGTTTTTATCGCCCGGATGGCCGATTCCGATACGTAAGCGATGAAAATTAGGGTTATTGCCCAGTTTGCTGATGATGTCCTTCAGGCCGTTATGGCCGCCGTGGCCGCCGCCGAGTTTAAACTTCGCCACGCCCGGAGGAAGATCCAACTCGTCATGAGCCACCAGAATTTCATCCGGATTAATACGATAGAAGGTTGCCAGCGCCGCCACAGCTTTACCGCTGAGGTTCATAAAGGTGGTTGGCACCAACAAGCGTACATCTTCCCCGGCCAGATTAATGCGGGAGGTGTAGCCAAAAAACTTACTTTCTTCACGCAGCGGGGCGCGAAAGCGCTCTGCCAGTAAATCGACGTACCATGCGCCCGCGTTATGACGCGTTCCCGCGTACTCTGCGCCGGGATTCGCCAGGCCGACAATCAGTTTAATCGTCACGTTATTGTTCCTGAGTGGGCAATCTTTCCGGCGGCTAGTTTACGTTGTGACGACGCGCTTGACAAAAATTAGCGCTGAAAGGACTGAAAACTGAATAGTTGATGTGCGGAATAATATTGTTTGAAAAGTATTTCAGTCACTTAAATGTAAAGTTATGTTGATGANATGTTCACGTTTGTGATCGGCCACGCACTTATCCACAGCGCTGTTGTCTATACTTTACACACAAGGAATAGGGATATATCCCTAAACCCAAAGCAATCTACGGAGGTGACACTATGAAACGCAAAAACGCTTCGTTACTCGGTAATGTGCTCATGGGGTTAGGTTTGGTCGTTATGATCGGCGGTGTAGGTTACTCCATTTTAAACCAATTGCCGCAGCTTAACCTGCCTCAGTTTTTTGCGCATGGGGCGATTTTAAGCATCTTCGTTGGCGCTATTCTTTGGCTGACCGGTGCACGTATCGGCGGGCATGAGCAGGTGAGTGATAAGTACTGGTGGGTTCGTCACTATGATAAACGTTGCCGCCGCGGTGGGGGTACCTCGCACCGTCATAGCTAAATAAAGGGTTCCTTAGAGGGGCCAGTAAACAGATAATAAAGTCCCGGTCGCAAGGCCGGGACTTTTTGCTTTTATCGCCTTATGACTCGAAAAGCTGGAGATGCAGGGCCTTGATGGCGCTATCGGCCTCGTCGGCAGGCAGCAGGAAGCACAGGTTATTACTGGATGCGCCGTGGCAGACCATGCGTACCGCGTGTTCTTCAAGCCAGGCAAAAACATCTTTAAATACGCCGGATGCCTGCGTGAGCTGATTTCCAACCAGCGTGACCAGCGCCAGCCCGGTTTCCACTTCAACTCGACAGTGGGAAGAGAGCTCGGTAAATAATGACGTGGTTAGCGTATGGTCCTCACCGGAGGTGGCGTGAGTAGAGTCCAGCGCCAGCGCGATGCTGTTTTCAGAAGTGGTGACCAGGTCGGCGGCGACAGAATGACGCGCTAACAAGGCAAACATCTGGGCTAAGAAGTGGCAGGACGGCTGCGCGTCAAGGCTGTGCAAGCGCAGCAGCGTTTGCTTACGTCGTACCGCTACCGCGCGATAACGCGGCGGGTTCTCGGTGGTGCTGCACACCAGCGTGCCACCGGCGGCGGTATTTTTACTTGAGCCGACAAACACCGGGATGTTTTTGCGCATGGCCGGCAGCAACGTTGCCGGATGGAGCACTTTCGCGCCGTAGGCGGCCATATCGCTGGCCTCAGAAAACGAGATACGATCGATACGTTTGGCGTTCGGCGCGATACGGGGGTCAGTGGTGTAGATTCCCGCCACGTCGGTCCAGATATCAACCCGACCAGCATTCAGCGCTTCGCCGAGCAGTGAGGCCGTGTAGTCGCTGCCGCCGCGACCCAGGGTCGTGGTATGGCCCTGCGCGTCACGGCCAATAAACCCCTGAGTAATCATAATGGCTTGTTCCAGGCGCGGGCGCAGATGCGTCTCGGCCAACGTCGCCAGGGCATCAATATCGGGCGCTGCACAACCGTAGGTGTCGTCCGTGCGAATGACGCTGCGGGCGTCAAACCAGCTGGCCTCCGCTTCACGCTCACGAAGGACCTCGGTAAACAGCAGGGAAGACATCAGCTCACCGTGGCTGACCAGTTCATCACTCAGCGCGGCGGATGGCGAAGTGGCCGCCGTTTGCGCCAGGTGACCGATATTGTCGAGGAGATTATCAATTTCCTTGCTGATAACGGTCGGCTGCTTCAGGCGGGAAATAATATTGTACTGGATAGTACGTAACGTCTCGAGCTTGTCTAATTGCTGACGACTTTCCAGACCTTCAGAAAGCTCGACCAGAAGATTAGTCACGCCTGCCGAAGCAGAGAGAACGACTAAACGAACGTTGGGATCAGCAAGAACAATGCTGGCACTGCGGTTCATCGCGTCAAAGTCAGCGACGCTGGTGCCGCCAAATTTGGCAACGATGAAATGTGGATAAATGCGAGTCATAACAATCTCATATCAGGGCGCCATCATGTAATGGCTAGAAAATTTTCATTCTCGGCATAAGGGAAGCGGTCTTCGCCTTACGAAATGTCCGCCCGCGAACATTTCTAATAACAACCCAGGAATCACTCCTGTTGTCGATAACGTGTTTCGCCTGTACGCGTTACCGGGTGATGCGCATTAGTTCTTTATTTACAGAGCCTGCAAATAAGCGCGCCATAGTAAGTGATTTATTCAGAGGGATCGACTTTTTTATTATATTTCATCGCAAACAAGTGAAAAATCATGCTTTAACGACTTAATGCATACATTAATAATGGTAAATT
>NZ_JANEWH010000238.1:0-2934 GCF_028069715.1 Kluyvera sp. Awk 3
TGATCGAATTGAATGGTAATTTGAACAATAAAAAATTTGTTGAGCTGCTATCTAATTTGCATGTGGTATCATACGTAACGAATACCGAATGTTCGCCCATGATTGCTTTGGAATCTGTCAGTGTGGGCACACCGTGTATCGTTGGGCCGGCCGGGAATATATATAAAGGTAATGCTAAACTTGAGCACTATCTGGTAGAGCCAGAGGTTGATAATCCCACTGCTATAAGGAATCGTCTGATTTTAGTCCGAGACAATTATCAGGAAGTTAAATCACTACTTAACGCTTTTGCTGAAAGCTATAACGCTAATTTAGATGAAGTCAAAAGAGAGTTGTATAAAGAGTTAACACAATGAAAGAATCATTAAAAGATATATCAGCATCAATTAAAGCCTGGCATTTGTGGACAACTTTAGGTTGGCTCGAATTAAGACAGCGTTATAAACGTTCTATTGTAGGGCCATTTTGGATTACCTTGAGTATGGCAGTGCTTATCATTGCGCTGGGGGTCATTTACGGAGAACTCTTCAAACTTGAAGTTAAGGAATATCTGCCAATGCTTGCCATTGGTCTGGTATTCTGGAACTTTATTAGTGGGGTAATCAACGAAGGATGTGTGACGTTTATTTCGTCTGCATCGTTTATTAGCCAGTTACCTACTAAAAAGTTCATATATATAATGCAAATGCTATGGCGCAACTTTATGATGCTCTGCCATAACATAGTTATAGTTATTATAGTATTACTACTATTTAATGTCTTTACAATAAAAACGTTCCCATTTTTCATAGTTGGTTTTGCTATCGTTCTGGCAAATCTGATTTGGATTGCAACTTTATTTGCTATTATCTCAGTTCGTTTTCGTGATTTCCCCCAAATGGTCATGAGTTTTATGCAGGTGGTGTTTTATATTACACCTATCCTTTTTTCAGGAACAATGCTTGCTAAATACAGTTTGCTCTTAAAACTTAATCCTTTTGCATGGTTCATTGAAATTATTCGTTCTCCTTTGGTTGGTAAATTCCCTGCAGCCTACTGTTATTACAACTCGATAATACTCTTCGTAGTTGGCGTTCTGGTAACGCTTTTTGTATTTGGTAAATGTAAAGACCGCATTGCGTATTGGGTATAGGTATGACTAATTTAATCGAACTGAATAATGTTGCAGTTGAATTTCCTGTATTCGACGCGAAAAGTAGATCTTTTAAATCCCAGGTTGCTAACCTGACTCGTGGAGTGATTTCATCTCAAAAAGAAAGTAAAACTGTTACTGTCAAGTCATTAGATGGCCTTTCTTTCAGTTTAGCGGAAGGGGATAAACTTGGTCTGATTGGTAATAATGGGGCAGGTAAGTCTACTTTACTTAAATTACTTGCAGGAATTTATGAGCCAACCGCTGGTAGGATAGTAAGAAAAGGAAAGATAGTTCCACTTCTGGATATCGCATTGGGTATGGATGATGATTCGACGGGTTATCAAAATATTAAACTTCGTGGTCTTCTTCTGGGAATGTCAAATCAGGAAATTGAAGCTAAGATTGATGAAATAGCAACTTTTACCGAACTAGGTGATTATCTCGATCTACCGATTCGTGTTTATTCAACAGGCATGAGAGTACGACTGGCTTTCGCAGTATCCACTTCTGTGGATCCAGACGTTTTGTTACTGGATGAAATCATTGGTACTGGTGATGCTTCATTCTTGAATAAAGCAAAGAAAAGATTCGAAGAATTGCAAGAAAGAGCCAAGGTGGTTGTTCTGTCCTCACACGATAACAGCGTTATCCTTAGGACATGTAATAAAGTCTTGTGGCTTGAAGGTGGAAAACCAAAACTACTAGGTGATCCTGAAATAGTATTAGCTAAGTATATGGAAAGTGTAGCCTAGTATTAAAGGTAAATGCAGTGAAAATAGATTTTGTTATAACAGGAATGGATATTGGTGGCGCAGAGATGCAGGCCATAGATCTCTTGATCGAGCTCAAAAGGCGAGGTCATATGGTACGTCTTATATCACTTACACCGCCTGTTTCTCAAACACATAAGTTGTTAGAGAAAAAAATTCCCGTCATCTCATTAGAGATGAAGAACAAAATACAATTCATTAATGCTGCACTTAAATTACGAAAGATAATATTGAACAATAAAACTGATGTTGTGCATGGTCATATGTTCCATGCCAACATTCTGGTTCGACTGGTAAAGTCGTTCACCAGGAAAATACCAGTTATTTGTACTGCACATAGCACATATGAAGGCGGAAAATTAAGGGATTATGTTTATCGATTAACAAACCATTTTAGTGAATTGAACACAGTTGTAAGTGATGCAGCATGGCGTCGTTATGTAAGGGATAACGTTTTTCCTTACGCTAAAACAAAGACTGTGTACAATTGCATTGATACAAATGTGTTTCAGAACTTAAAAAAACCATCTGATGAATTCTTTCACTGGATAACAGTGGGGCGCTTGGTTTCCATAAAAAATCAGATATCGATACTTAAAGCGATGAAATCTCTTCCGGGAAGCGATCTCACCATAGTGGGTGATGGGCCTGAAAGAGAGAGCCTGAAGCGATACGCTAACGAACACGGTTTAAGCGAGCGTGTGAATTTTACTGGTGCGCAAAGTGATTTAAGTAGGTTTTACAACAATAGCAATGCATTTGTATTGGCATCAAAATATGAAGGATTCGCCCTTGTCGTTGCTGAAGCAATGTCATGCGGGTTGATGGTTGTTGCTACTGATTGTGGTGGGCCAGCAGATATCATTGGTAATGATGACCGTGTCGGAAAGTTGGTTCCTCCTGGTGAAGATGACCAACTTGTGTTGGCTATGCAAACAGTAGTGAAAGTAAATGAAATTGAGCGTGACCGGATAGGTAAGATGGCCCGGGAACGTATTGCAGAAAGATTCTCCTTACATAAAATAGTAT
>NZ_JANEWH010000239.1:0-2844 GCF_028069715.1 Kluyvera sp. Awk 3
ATGCCGGATAGATAAATCATTACATAAACCATTATTTTTTTACTGTTACCAGGCCACACGGTGGTCTAAACTGACTTAAGGGCAATAATGGGCCCACAAAATGTACGCTATTAAATGGATAAAATAGTCTTCGCAAAGGAACTGACTTGTGACACAGAACTGCCGATCTCTTCGACGCGGGCTGGGTCTCCTTGTTCTACTGACCCTGTTGCTCGTTTGCACGACTCGCGCTCTTGCCGTACCGCCACAAAAAGTCAAAACGGCTTCCACCGTCCCTGTCTGGATACTCGATGCCGATAATTTTGAATTCTGGCGCGACGACCACGGACAGTTTCGCGGGTTCTATCCCGAACTGCTGCACGCCATCAATTCACGCTACGGCTATAATCTGACCCTGCAGCCCATTGACGGCACCACGTTCGAACAGCGCTTCAGCCATCATGACTACGGGCTCTACGCCAGCGTGCTGCAAACCCGTGAACATCTGAAGAATACAATCCTTTCCTTACGCCTGCTCGAAAACACCATCGTTACCGCCAGCATCACTCGACAAGCCAAGACCGTACGAGACCTAAACGACACAAGAGTCATTTTCCGCCGGCACGATCCGACCCAGACGATCGTCAAACAAGCTTATCCCTCCCTGACATTTCAACAGATCATCGAGGTCGACAGCAGTAAAGAGGCCTTGCAAATTCTGCGCAGCGGCGGTGCCGATTTCTATATCAATGAAGACAGAGAAATCGGCAGCCCACAGTACTACTACACCATTTCTCGTCCATTTGATTCACTGCGTATCACCGCCTCATTCGGGATAAGCCCGGAACTCATTTCACTACGCAACAACATCAATCAGTTGATTAACGAGTGGCAGCAAAACGGCAAGCTTCAGGCGCTGGAAGAGCAAAGCCAGATAGAGTTTCTCCGCCATAACCTCATCATCACCCCCGAAGAGCGCAACTGGTTACAGGAAAATCGTCTGACGCTGTGGCTGCCGAAGAATGAGAACTTCTCTCCCATTATCTGGAAAGACAATCAGGGATATCACGGCAGCGCCATCAGCATGGTTAACGATCTTCGCGATCTGCTTAATATCAACGTTGACGTTCAATTCGTTGATAATTATTTGATTCGCATGAAGAACGAAGAGTGGCCACTGCGGCTTGCCGATATTATTGATGTCCGCGACGGCGCACAGCTGGAAGGCCTGGTTGGCCCGCTGCTGAACTGGTACAACGCCTATTACAATAAGGTCGGTCAGCCGTTTATTCTTGATGAAGAACAGGTGCGCTATCAGCGGATTGGCGTGATACGCGGTTCGTTTGCCGCATACTATCTGCGTCAGCGGTTTGGTACCGACGTGACGTTGGTCGCCCGCGCCACCATCGACGAACTGCTGGATACCATCGATAACAACCAAATCGACTTTATTCTTGGTGATTTAAGCTCGCTGGAGCAAGCCCTACGCGGCAGCGATCTGTTCCGCGGCGCGCTGAAAGTTGCCGGGTTGACCCATTCCAGCTATCAGATAGGGACCTGGGTGAACATCGATCACCCTCTGCACGCGCTGCTGGCTCAGGTTCATCTCATCTCCAGCTATCGTCACCAGCTCACGCCTCCCACCAGCGTCGCGGCCTCCACGTCGCTAAGTAAAAATACATTACAAATTATTAGCGCCGGGCTGCTGGCCGCGCTGATCTTTATCCTGAGTATGATGCTGATGATGTGGCGGCATATGAACCAGAACCGCGCGATTAACCGCAGCATTGTCGAGGCAATGGAAAAGATTAATCACGTCCACGATGATGAGACCGGTTGCCATATCCGTCGCGTTTCTGCCTATTGCAGCCTGTTGGCCCGCGCGATGAAGTTGCCCCAGCGCCAGATTCGTGACATTGAAAATTTCGCTTCGCTACATGATATTGGCAAAATTGCCGTTCCCGAGATGATTCTGCGTAAGCAGGGCAAACTCACCGAGGACGAGTTTAAGCAAATTCAGCAGCACTCAGTGAAAGGCTGGCGTATCGTCCAGGGGCTGGTGCTCGGCTCTGTGGCGGAAAACCTGATCCATTATCACCATGAAAAATGGGACGGCAGCGGCTATCCGGATGGATTAGCCGGTGAAGCCATCCCGCTGGAGGCGCGCATTCTGGCAATCGCCGATGTTTACGATGCGCTGCGGCAAAAACGAGTCTACAAACCCAGCTTCTCCCATGAACGTGCCTACGAAATTATCGTCAGCAGTTCCGGCAGCCATTTTGATCCGACGCTGGTCAAACTGTTTTGCCAGTTGCATCTGCAGTTTCAGGCCATTTATGAGTCACAAGCGGATTAACCCCTGAATCTGGCGACTATTCAAGGGATTGGCCACCGAGGGGGCGGCTACAATAAGATTACGACAGATTGCGCAGAGCGACTTGATGAAAAGCCTCCTACTTATCCCTGCCCTGCTGGCACTTTCCGCGTGCTCGGTTCCCCGCACGGCAAGCGTCAGCGAAGTTGATGCGACCAGCGGTATCGTTCGCCTGACCTACGGGCAGGCGGTACTGCAAAACGCCCGCACCGACAGTTACCTGGCCCAGTCCGAGGCCAATAAGGCCTGCCAGCAAATGGGCTACGCCACCGCATTTTCCTATGGTCAGCCCATTTCCACCTGCTCCACCATTAGCGGCTCACTGTGCCTCAACGAATATATCACCCTGCAATACCAGTGCCGGGGTGTCGCCAATATTCCTGCTACCAGCGCCTGGTATTAGTTCACTCGCCGGTGAATTCCGGCGTTATTATTTCCCTCTTGATATCTATTGTTATATTTCTGCCAATGAGTTTTATTCACATTCGCAT
>NZ_JANEWH010000024.1:0-45652 GCF_028069715.1 Kluyvera sp. Awk 3
CTGCAATGTATAGCAGTAAAGCTTAATTTTATTGTCATGGTGAAAAATGAGTGAACCGCAAAAGCTGGAAAGAATTGCGCTAGGAAATGAGGTGGTGTCGTTTCAGAGGCCAATGGGGTCAAGCGCTCATTATTATCACTGGCATCAGTGTGTTGAGTTTCTATATATCTCAAAGGGTTATGGGATTGTTGTCGTAGACAAGCAGCACTACACGGCCAGGCCCGGCCGGCTTTTTATCTTCCCACCATTTCGCCTGCATAAGGTGCAGGTTGAGGTGGCAGAGAACAACCCTTCTTATCGCACGGCGATGCATATTGAGCACAATGAAGTGAATAGTGCCTTGCGAATGTTCCCACGTCAGCAGGCGCAATTTGCTGCACTGTCTGGCACGCACGCGCCTGCGCAAATTCACGATCTCAGCGAACATGCAGATTATGTCGCTCATATCCTCGATCGCTTCGAAGCGCTGGAGCGTAAAGGCTATAACTCCGCCAGCGATGTCGCTTTTCTGGTGATGCAGTTACTGGATTTTCTCCCTGAACAACTGCAAGGCGAGGCCCATCAGCAGCAGACGATCGCTGCCCGCATCATGCATTGGGTGGAAGAACATTATCAGCAGAAATTTTCGCTGGATGAGCTGGCATCGGACATGGGATTTTCACGCAGCTACACCTCGCGAATTTTCCGCCAACAAACGGGAGGAGGGATTCAGGAGTATATTCTGACGCGCAGGATTAAAAAAAGCTGCGATTTGTTGCGCTATTCGTCACTGAACGTGACGGAAATTGCCCATACCGTAGGTTTTACGGATATGACCTATTTTATTACCTGTTTTAAAAAAATGTTGGGCCAGTCCCCTTTGCAATACCGTAAACAATATGCCGAAGAAAACCATTGAACGCGCGCCATAGCGCTAAGAAATGCCTGTAATCATGCTACAAGAGTTGCGGGCGATCACACTCCGCAAAGAAAACCAAATATCGTAAATCTTCAGGCAATTTCAACAATTGTTCCCCATCCGTCACTTCTGAATACTGCTACCTGGACCACAAGCTTAGCGGAATATTTTCGGCTATTTATCAGCGAATCAGGAGAATGGCTATGACCCCGATTTACAAAGATCCTCAACGTCCCATTAAGGAACGCGTCGCCGACTTATTGGCGCGAATGACGCCTGAAGAGAAATACGCCCAGATGCATGCCTGGTGGCTGGTGCTGTCGGAAGATGGCAACCATCGTGAGCGTACCGACATGAGCGATGAGTTTGCGGGCGTCAGTGAGCAAACTTCCCTGAGTGAACGTTTAAAGATGGGCGTCGGGCAGATCACCCGCCCGCTGGGTACCCATATTGTCGACGCCAAAACCGGCGTGCGCGCGGCTAACCGCCTGCAAAAAATGATGATGGAGGAAACGCGTCTGGGGATTCCCGCACTGTTCCATGAAGAATGTCTGGTGGGGCTCCTGTGCAAGGATGCAACGCTGTTTCCTTCGTCGCTAAATTATGGTTCCACCTGGGATCCTGAACTGGTGAAACGCGCGGCCCGGCAAATAGGGGAGGAGGCGCGCTCCACGGGCTGTAAGCAAGGGCTGGCGCCGGTACTGGACGTTTCACGCGATGTGCGCTGGGGGCGCACGGAAGAGACATTTGGCGAGGACCCGTGGCTAGTGGGCGTGATGGCCTGCGCCTATGTTGAAGGCCTGCAGGGCGAGAAACGCGACGTGCTGGCGACGCTGAAGCACTATGTCGGCCACTCTTTCAGCGAAGGGGCGCGTAACCACGCGCCGGTGCATCTCGGCTTTCGTGAACTGAATGATACCTTCCTGCTGCCGTTTGAGATGGCGGTGAAACGTGCGCACGCCGGTTCGGTGATGCCGGCCTATCACGACATTGACAACCAACCCGGCCACAGTGACAGCTTCCTGTTGACCACCATATTGCGTGAGCGCTGGGGCTTTGACGGCATTGTGGTGGCCGATTACGGTGGCGTCAGCCTGCTGCATCAGCACCACGGCGTGGCGCAGGATGCGGCGGAATCGGCGGCGCTGGCGTTTAACGCCGGACTGGACGTTGAGCTGCCGAAAGATGACTGTGCGCGTCACCTGGCAGAGGCGGTTGCGCGTGGGCTAATCACCCCGGAAAAAATCGACGAAATCGTCTCGCGTACCTTAACGGAAAAATTCCGTCTTGGTCTGTTTGAGCATCCTTACGTTGATGAAAACGCTATCTCGCTACAGTCCGACGCTACGCGACAGGTGGCCAGAGAGGTGGCTACCCGATCTATCACGTTGCTGGAGAATCGCAATGTGCTGCCAATCGCCGGAAATTCACGCGTTGCGGTCGTTGGCCCAACCGCGGACGACCCGCTGGCACTACTTAGCGGCTACAGTTTCCCGGTGCATTTGATTATCAGCGATATGGTCGACAACACCTCGCAGGTCACCACGCCGCTGGCGGCGCTGCGTGACTATCTTGGCGACAGCCATGTACGTTATGCCAAAGGCTGTCACATCATCGAGCAGAGAATGGCCGGTGCGCCGGTTTTCCCCGGCGACAGCTCCGGCAAACCGATGCAGTCCTCCCCGGTGTCACAGGAGCTCAGCCTGATTCCCGACGCGGTGCGTGCTGCGCAGGACAGCGATGTGGTGGTGGCCTGCGTCGGCGATCTGGCGGGGCTGTTCCAGAGCGGCACCGTTGGTGAAGGCTCGGATACCGACAGCCTGAGCCTGCCAGGCGTTCAGCAACAGCTGCTTCAGGCGCTGGTCGATACCGGCAAACCGGTGGTAGTGGTGATGACCGGCGGACGGCCATATAACCTGCAAGGCTTGGAGAAGAAAGTGGCGGCGCTACTGCTGGCCTGGGCACCGGGGCAGGAAGGCGGTTGGGCGATTGCTGATGTGCTTACTGGCCGCGCTGAACCGCAGGGGCGTCTTGTGGTGAGCGTACCGAAAAGCGCGGGCGCGATGCCGTTTTACTACAACCACAAGTTGAAGAGCGGCGGTACGCCGTTTGCGTTCCATTTTGGCGCGCTGTATCCATTTGGCTACGGAAAAGGCTGGGGGGATTTCCACTACGGTGAGCCGCAGTTAGCGCAGTCTGAAGTGTCTATCGACGGTGACATCACGCTACGTGTGACGGTGAAAAACCACGGTGAACGCAGCGGCAGTGAAGTCGTTCAGGTCTATGTCCGCGATAAGGTCGCCTCAATGGTTCGCCCACTTCAGGAACTGAAAGCGTTCCAGCGCGTTACGCTTGCGCCGGGTGAACAGGCGACGCTCATCTTCACGCTGCCGGTCGATATGCTCAACTTCACCAGCTACGAAGGCCAACGCATTGTTGAGCCCGGCGAGTTTGAACTGCAGGTGGGGAGTTCTTCGGCGGACATTCATGGCCGCGCGACGGCGAGGGTAACCGGTGAGACCCGCGTTCTGCCTTTCAACTGGCAAATGATGAGCCGCTGCGAAGTGGGACGTTAATCGCGAACCCGGGTGTGATGCATCCGGGGATTGCTGTGCAACAGGCAAAAAAAAGGCCCATCGTGGGAGATGGGCAAAGACTACACACAGCAATTCGTTGTTTCACTCAGGGGATATATAAATCAAGGGGTTGATCTATTGCCTTGGTCCTTATAGTAGGCATGGCCGATTTTTGCGTCGATCGGATTCGTCTCAATAGTTAAATAAATGTGAATGATTTCCGCGGTATGTCGCAGAGAGAGGGCGCTTCAGGGGCAAAAAAGAGGAAATAAATCAGCGGTACTTAAGTAAAAGGCGGGTTTCCCCGCCTTTTATCTATCTTATTGTTTCGGATAGTTATCTTTTTCCAGCTCGTTGAGCTCTTCCAGCACGTCGTCCGGGTCGGTCGATGGCGGTGGCACTTCGTGTAGCCAGGCATCAAACAGACGCCAGGAGACAGCGAGCAACACCGGGCCGATAAACAGGCCAATCATGCCGAAGGCGACCAGACCGCCGATAACGCCGGAGAGAATCAGAATCATCGGCAGGTCAGCGCCCATACGAATCAGCATCGGGCGAATCACGTTATCCATCGTGCCCACCACGCAGCTCCACACCAGCAGCACCGTGCCCCAGGTGGTGTCTCCGGTCCAGTACAGCCAAATAATGCTCGGGACTAAAACAATCAATGGCCCCAGTTGCACCAGGCAGGAGAAGATCATCACCACCGTCAGCAGCGTGGCGTAGGGTACGCCGGAAATACCAAGGCCAATCCCGCCCAGTACCGCCTGGACCAGCGCGGTGACTACCACGCCGAGCGCCACGGCGCGGATGGCCTGTCCCGCCAGCAGCACCGCCGCGTCGCCGCGCTTGGCGGCAAGGCGCGTAGCGAAGTAGCGCATCCCGAAGGCGACTTTCTCCCCCTGCCAGTACAGCAGGGCGCTAAACAGCAGCATCAGCGCGCTGTGCATCAGGAAACGGCCGACGTGCGCCGCCTGGCCGACAAACCAGGTGGTCGTAGTGCCGATGTAAGGGCGAACTTTCGCCATCAATGCGCTGCCCCCCATGTCCAGCAGACTATGCCAGCCGCTGTAGAGCTTCGCGCCAATAAACGGAATACTGTTTAACCAGGCCAGGTCCGGCGGTGTCAAATTGCCGCTGGTGATGGCATGCACCAACGGGGTACTGCCGTCAACGAGGCTGTTGACCAGCAGAGAGATGGGAATAACAAACAGTAAAAAGAGCAAAAGCGTCATCACCAGTACGGCGAGCGAACGGCGACCGAAAAGCAGGCGCTGGAACCAGAGCAGCACAGGCCAGGTGGCAATCACGATAGTCGCCGCCCAGGCGAAGCCCAGAATAAACGGCTGAACAATCCATAAACAGGCGATGATCATCAACGCTAAAAACAGCACCGATAGCAGTATTTGTGGAATATCACGAGGCCGAGGGATCGTGTTCATAAATGAGTTTTACCTTCTGTTGCTCGTCAGATCGCTGACGCAGCGTAAATCGTTCATTGATAATAATATCAATAAATTCCCGGCGCTGATTCTGCGACAAAAACTCCCGGGCGTATAAGAAAAAAATGTGATAAAACGATAACGGCACGACGCAAACGATTAATTATCTATCCACAGTGTACCGCCTGAGCGTAAACCGGCGGACCGCTGTGCGTACAACACAACATTCAGAAAGGGTCAAACGTAATGATCCCACAGATTTCTCAGGCACCTGGCGTAGTTCAGCTGGTGTTGAATTATTTGCAGGCACTGGAGCAACAAGGCTTTACCGGCGATACCGCCACCCGCTATGCCGACAGGCTAACGATGGCGACCGATAACAGTATCTACCAGCTTCTTCCCGATGCGGTAGTATTCCCGCGCTCCACAGCGGATGTCGCGCTGCTGGCTCGTCTGGCGGCAGAAGAACGCTTTCAATCCCTGGTTTTCACCCCGCGCGGTGGCGGCACTGGCACCAACGGCCAGGCGCTGAATCAGGGCATCATTATCGACATGTCCCGTTATATGAACCGCATCATTGAAATCAACCCTGAAGAGGGCTGGGTGCGCGTGGAAGCGGGCGTGATTAAGGATCAGCTTAACCAGTACCTGAAACCCTACGGTTATTTCTTCTCCCCGGAGCTGTCGACCAGCAACCGCGCGACGCTGGGCGGGATGATCAATACCGACGCCTCCGGACAGGGGTCGCTGGTGTACGGCAAAACCTCCGACCACGTGCTGGGCGTGCGCGCCGTGCTGCTGGGGGGCGATATTCTCGATACGCAGCCGGTGCCGGTCGCGCTGGCCGAGACGTTAGCCAAAGAGCAGTCGGCAGCGGGGCGTATTTACCGCACCGTCTTTGAACGCTGCCGCGACAACCGTCAGCTGATCCTCGACAAATTCCCGAAACTGAACCGCTTCCTCACCGGTTATGATCTGCGCCACGTTTTTAACGATGAGATGACCGAGTTTGACCTTACCCGTATTCTCACCGGTTCGGAAGGCACGCTGGCGTTCATTACCGAAGCGCGACTGGATATTACGCCGCTGCCGAAGGTTCGTCGGTTGGTCAATATTAAGTATGACTCCTTTGACTCCGCGCTGCGCAATGCGCCCTTTATGGTAGAAGCGCGCGCCCTGTCGGTTGAAACCGTCGATTCGAAGGTATTGAACCTGGCGCGGGAAGATATCGTCTGGCATTCGGTGAGTGAGCTGATTACCGACGTTCCCGATAAAGAGATGCTCGGGCTCAATATCGTTGAGTTCTCTGGCGACGATGAAGCCATGATTGAAGGCCAGGTCAGCGCGCTGTGTGCACGTCTGGATGAACTGATTGCACAGAATGAAGGTGGGCTGATTGGCTGGCAGCGTTGTAACGATCTGGACGGCATCGAGCGTATTTACGCTATGCGTAAAAAAGCGGTAGGCCTGCTGGGTAACGCCAAAGGGGCGGCTAAGCCGATCCCGTTTGCTGAAGACACCTGTGTGCCGCCGGAGCATCTTGCCGACTATATTGTGGAATTCCGTGCGCTACTCGATAGCCATGGCCTGAGCTACGGTATGTTTGGCCACGTCGACGCGGGCGTGCTGCACGTGCGTCCGGCGCTGGATATGTGCGACCCGCAGCAGGAAGTGCTGATGAAGCAGATTTCCGACGAAGTGGTGGCGCTGACGGCTAAATATGGCGGTCTGCTGTGGGGCGAGCACGGAAAAGGTTTCCGTGCGGAATACAGCCCGGCTTTCTTCGGCGAGCAGTTGTACGCTGAGCTGCGCAAAGTGAAGGCGGCCTTTGACCCTGAAAACCGCCTTAACCCTGGCAAAATTTGTCCGCCGGAAGGCGTGGATGCCCCGATGATGAAGGTGGACGCGGTGAAACGCGGCACCTACGACCGACAAATCCCGGTGACCGTGCGTTCATCCTGGCGCGGCGCGATGGAGTGTAACGGCAACGGTCTGTGCTTCAACTTCGATGCCAAAAGCCCGATGTGCCCGTCGATGAAAATCACCAATAACCGCATGCACTCGCCGAAAGGCCGCGCCACGCTGGTGCGCGAGTGGTTGCGTCTGCTGGCGGATCGTGGCGTTGACCCGTTGTTACTGGAAAGAGAGCTGCCGGAGAAACGCGCCAGCCTGCGTTCGTTGGTTGAGCGCACGCGCAACAGCTGGCACGCGCGTAAGGGCGAATATGACTTCTCTCATGAGGTGAAAGAGGCGATGTCAGGCTGTCTGGCCTGTAAAGCCTGCTCAACTCAGTGTCCGATTAAAATCGACGTGCCGGAGTTCCGTTCTCGTTTCCTTCAGCTCTATCACACCCGTTATCTGCGCCCGGTGCGCGATCATCTGGTGGCAACGGTCGAAAGCTATGCTCCGCTGATGGCCCGCGCGCCGAAGACTTTCAACTTCTTTATGAGCCAACCGCTGGTGCGCAAGCTGTCGGAAAAACACATCGGCATGGTCGATTTACCGCTGCTTTCCGCGCCATCGTTGCAAAAACAGATGGTTACCCATCGTTCAGCCAATATGACGCTCGAACAGCTGGAAACGTTGACGCCGGAACAAAAAGCGCAAACCGTGCTGGTGGTGCAGGATCCGTTCACCAGCTACTACGACGCGCAGGTGGTGGCCGATTTTGTTCGCCTGATTGATAAACTCGGCTATCAGCCGGTGCTGCTACCGTTCTCTCCGAACGGTAAGGCGCAGCATATTAAGGGCTTCGTCACTCGCTTTACCAAAACCGCGCAGAAAACGGCGGATTATCTGAACCGTGTTGCGGCGCTCGGGATGCCGATGGTGGGCGTCGACCCGGCGTTGGTGCTGTGTTATCGCGACGAGTACAAGCAGGTGCTGGGCGACCAGCGCGGCGACTTCAACGTTATGCTGGTGCACGAATGGCTGCCGCAGGCGGTGGAGCAACGCGAAAGCGTGTCGCCATCGGGTGAGTCCTGGTATCTGTTTGGTCACTGTACCGAAGTGACCGCGCTGCCGACGGCGCCGAAGCAGTGGGCGACAATCTTCGCCCGCTTTGGCGCGACGCTGGAAAACGTCAGCGTGGGCTGCTGTGGTATGGCGGGAACCTACGGCCACGAGGTGAAGAACCACGCTAATTCGCTGGGGATCTACGAATTGTCGTGGCAGCAGGCGATGCAGCGCCTTCCGCGCAATCGCTGCCTGGCAACAGGTTACTCGTGCCGCAGTCAGGTGAAGCGCGTTGAGGGTAACGGCGTGCGCCATCCATTACAGGCTTTACTGGAGATTATCGGATGATCTGGAGACGGCAAACCACGCTTGAGGCGCTTAACGCCATGGGTGAGGGGAATATGGTGGGGCTGCTGGATATTCAGTTTACGCACCTGGGGGACGATGCGCTGGAAGCGACGATGCCGGTGGATAGCCGCACGCATCAACCGTTTGGCCTGCTGCACGGCGGCGCATCTGTCGTGCTGGCCGAAACGCTGGGCTCTGTCGCCGGGTACCTGTGTACTGAAGGCGAGCAGCGGGTGGTCGGGCTGGAGGTTAACGCTAACCATATTCGTTCTGTCCGCAGCGGGCGAGTACGGGGAGTGTGTAAAGCACTGCATGCCGGGCGTCGCCATCAGGTCTGGCAAATTGAGATCTTTGACGAGCAGGGGCAGCTCTGCTGCTCCTCGCGGTTGACCACCGCCGTGGTGTAAGACGATGCACTCTCTTCTGAAAAAGAGAGTGCATATTCAACGTTAGTCAGCCTCAATCGGCGTTAAGTAATCCAGCCGTAGTGGTTCCGCCAACAGGCTCTCCATCTGCCCAATAAAAGCCTGAAAGTGCGGCAACGCAATATGTTCCTCCAGCGCCGCCTCATCTCGCCAGGATTCCCGCATGTAAAACGTCTCTGGTTCATCACGCAGTTGAAAGAGCGTATAGTCGAGATTGCCGGGCTCCTGGCGTGTGGGCAGCAGCAGTGCTTTCAGCGCGTCGCGCAAGGATTGTGTTTTACCCGGCCGCGCTTTCAGCACCGCAATAATGGAAATCATCTTAAAACCCCTCCAGCACAATTTTCCCGACCGCACGACCGGTTTCCAGCTGTGCGTGCGCTTTTTGCAGATTTTCGGCGGTGATCGCGCCGTAATGCTCGCCGAGCGTGGTTTTAATCACCTGGTTATCAATTAACGTCGCCACTTCAGACAGCAATTGATGCTGGGCAATCATGTCGCGGGTTTCAAACATGGAACGAGTAAACATAAACTCCCAATGCAGCGAAATGCTTTTCAGCTTCAACGGCACCACATCAAGGCTTTGCGGATCGTCAATCAGCGCCAGTTTGCCCTGCGGGGCCAGCGCGGCGATCAGCGACAGATAATGCGCCTCAGTATTGTTCAGGCTGGCAACGTGGGTCACTTCTTTGACGCCAATACGCGCCAGCTCTTCGCTTAGCGGTTTGCTGTGATCAATCACGTGATGCGCACCGGCTTCGCGAACCCACTGCTGGCTTGCCGGACGTGAGGCCGTACCGATGACGGTCATTTTGGTCAGCTTGCTGGCTAGCTGGGTCAGAATGGAACCCACACCGCCTGCCGCGCCGACGATCAGCAGCGTATCGCCTTCGTTACCCTCACGTGTTACGCCCAGTCGGTCGAACAGCAGCTCCCATGCGGTGATGGCGGTCAGCGGTAGCGCGGCGGCAGACGCGTTATCCAGCGAGCGTGGTTTTAACGCGACAATACGTTCATCAACTAACTGGAATTCGCTGTTGCTGCCGGGGCGGCCTAACGCGCCGGCGTACCAGACTTCATCGCCAGGGGCGAAAAGGGTAACTTCATTACCCACGGCTTTTACCACGCCAACGGCGTCCCAGCCCAGCACTCGCGGCGTGTCGGCAGAGAAACCGGCACGCACTTTGGTGTCGACGGGGTTGACGGAAATCGCCTTGATTTCAACCAACAAATCATGCCCCTGAGCCTGCGGGACGGGGAGGGTAATTTCGTTGATAAACGCAATGTTGCTGCCGTTGGTGGCTGCGCGGGTAATGGCAAATGCTTTCATGATGTCTCCGGGTATGGACTGGCAATACCCGGATAGTAGAAACAACGGCTGATAAGAAAAACCCGGCTGTGGCGATAACACTTATACGTTAACTGCGAAAATCCCGCGTTTAACGGTGCTCATAAAAAATTTCTTCCTCTTCCATTCGTTCCTCAATCTGCCGGGTAACGCGCAGCAGGGCGGCCAGATGTTTTTCCGCCGCCTGTTCAATCGTCATCGCTTTGGCGATATACACCAGGTTCAGGCAGCCAATCACGCGCTCCTGGCTACGGACCGGTACGGCGATAGAGGCGATTTTCTGCTCCAGTTGCCAGCCCTGGAAGTTTGAACCGTAGCCGTTTTTGCGCGTCTTCTCGAGAATCGCGTGCAGTTTTTCCGGCTCACGGGCCAACTGGTATTCCTCTTCCGGTCTCGCTGCCAGCATCTCAATAATGGGCTGACGCTCGTGCTCCGGCGAAAAGGCCAGCCAGGTCAAGCCGGAAGCGGTCAGCAGCAACGGCAGACGGCGACCCACCATCGAACGGTGGAAGGAAAGGCGGCTAAAACGGTGGGTTGTTTCACGTACCACCATGGCGTCGACGTCCAACGTGGTTAAATCGGTCGGCCAAATGACCTCGCGCAATAATTCTCCAAGTAACGGCGTCGCAAGTGCAGAAATCCAATGTTCGTCACGAAATCCCTCACTTAACTGCCGCACTTTCATCGTCAAACGGAAACTATCATCTGACAAACTGCGTCGCACATACCCCTCTTCCTGGAGGGTCTCCAGCAGCCTTCTGACGGTGGTACGGTGCAGGCCGCTAAACTCCGCCAACGTCGCGGTTGACGCGCCTCCGTCGAATTTATTTAACAAATTCAGCAACAATAAACCCCGCGTTAAACCCCGCACGGTTTTGTAATCGGTCGCAGCGTTATTCTTCATATTTCCTGACATTTTTATATCTAAAACAACGTTGTGCACCTGGTGCGCATCCTGGTCTGTTTTGATTGTAGCCTAAATTCCCGGACATATACTGCGCTCATTATAAAAATATTTTTACATCAAGTTAACAAGCGCGCTTGTGTTGTAACACAACAAACGCGCCTGGTCCGAGTCGTGAGGTATTGAAAATGACAACATCCAATCCGGATATCCAACCCGCCGTTCAACATCAGGTTCAGGTGGCTATTGCTGGCGCCGGCCCGGTGGGGCTGATGATGGCCAATTACCTGGGGCAGATGGGCGTTGAGGTGCTGGTGGTCGAGAAGCTGGATAAATTGATCGACTATCCGCGAGCCATCGGTATTGATGACGAAGCGCTGCGCACCATGCAGTCCGTCGGGCTGGTGGATAAAGTGCTGCCGCACACCACACCGTGGCACGCTATGCGCTTTCTGACACCGAAAGGCCGCTGCTTTGCTGACATTCAGCCGATGACCGACGAGTTTGGCTGGTCGCGCCGCAATGCCTTTATTCAACCCCAGGTGGATGAGGTGATGTACCAGGGGCTGCGCCGTTTTCCAAACGTCCGCTGTCTGTTCTCTCGCGAGCTGGAAGCGTTTAGTCAAAACGGTGACACTGTCACGATCAACCTGAAAGGGCCGGATGGCGAACGTGAAACCGTGCAGGCGAACTGGCTGGTGGCGTGCGACGGCGGCGCGAGTTTTATCCGCCGCACGTTAAACGTGCCGTTTGAAGGGAAAACCGCACCAAACCAGTGGATCGTTATCGACATCGCTAATGACCCGCTGGCGACGCCGCATATCTATCTGTGCTGCGACCCGGTTCGCCCCTATGTTTCGGCGGCGCTGCCGCACGGCGTACGTCGCTTTGAATTTATGGTGATGCCGGGTGAAACCGAAGCGCAGCTGAGCGAACCGGCAAACATGCGCCGCTTACTCAGTCAGGTGCTTCCGGACCCGGATAACGTAGAGCTGATCCGCCAGCGCGTCTACACCCACAACGCGCGCATCGCCGAACGCTTCCGTGTTGATCGCGTCCTGCTGGCCGGTGACGCAGCCCACATCATGCCGGTGTGGCAGGGGCAGGGTTACAACAGCGGCATGCGCGATGCCTTTAACCTGGCGTGGAAACTGGCGATGGTGGTGAACGGCAAAGCGGGTGATTCGCTGCTCGATAGCTATCAACAAGAGCGTCGTGACCACGCTAAAGCGATGATCGATCTCTCCGTTACCGCCGGTAACGTCCTGGCTCCGGCGAAACGCTGGCATGGCACCGTGCGCGACGGTATCTCCTGGCTGCTGAACTACATTCCGCCGGTGAAACGTTACTTCCTCGAAATGCGCTTTAAGCCAATGCCACAGTACCGTGAAGGCGCGCTGTTGCTGGAAGGTGATGCGAAAGCGTCTCCGGTCGGCAAGATGTTTATCCAACCGAAAGTGACCCGCGAAAACGGCGATGTCGTGCTGCTGGATGATGTGATTGGCGCGAAGTTCGCGGTGATCGCCTGGGGCTGCAACCCATTGTGGGGGATGAGCGAGAGTCAGATTGCGCAATGGCGTGCGCTGGGAACCTGTTTTATCCAGGTGGTGCCGGACGTCCAGATTCGTACTCCGCAGGACAATTTTGACGGCGTGATTCGCCTTGGCGATACCCAGAACCGCCTGAAAACCTGGTTTGCCGCGCAGAACGCTTCGCTGGTGGTGGTGCGCCCGGACCGATTCGTCGCCGCGCTGGCTATCCCGCAAACCCTCAATAAAACCCTGGACCAGCTCGCTCACGTGATGGCGCTGACGAGCGTGGAATCGGCTCTTAATGAAGAAAAGGTGGCCTGAGATGAATACCTATCTCCACTGTCTCTCCCACACGCCGCTGGTGGGCTATGTCGACCCGGCACAGGACGTGCTGGATGAAGTGGACGGCGTGATTGCCGCCGCCAGCGCGCGTATTGCGGCGTTTGATCCCGAACTGGTGGTGTTGTTCGCCCCGGATCACTACAACGGCTTTTTCTATGACGTGATGCCCCCGTTCTGTTTAGGCGTAGGTGCCACCTCGATTGGCGATTTTTCCACCGCCGCGGGCGTGCTGTCGGTCCCGACGGAGCTGGCGGAAGCCTGTGCCCATTCGGTGATGAAAAGCGGCATCGATCTCGCCGTCTCCTACTGCATGCAGGTCGATCACGGGTTTGCTCAGCCGCTGGAGCTGCTGCTCGGCGGGCTGGACAAGGTGCCGGTGCTGCCGGTGTTTATCAACGGTGTCGCCACGCCGCTGCCGGGCTTCCAGCGCACGCGCATGCTTGGTGAAGCGATGGGCCGTTTTCTCTCAACGCTCAATAAAAGGGTGCTGATTTTAGGCTCCGGCGGCCTCTCGCATCAGCCGCCGGTCCCTGAACTGGCAAAAGTCGACGCCCATATGCGCGACCGCCTGCTGGGCAGCGGCAAGCAGCTGCCGCCGGATGAACGCGAACTGCGTCAGCGTCGGGTCATTGAAGCCGCCGAGCGCTTTGTGGAAGACCAGAAAACCCTGCATCCGCTGAACCCGATTTGGGACAACCAGTTTATGACGCTGCTGGAGCAGGGCCGCCTGGCGGAACTGGATGCCATCAGCAACGAAGAACTCTCCGCGATCGCCGGCAAATCGACCCATGAAGTGAAAACCTGGGCCGCCGCGTTCGCCACGCTTTCCGCGATGGGCAGCTACCGCACGGAAGGCCGTTACTATCGCCCGATCCCTGAATGGATCGCCGGATTTGGCTCGTTAAGCGCCACCACAACGAATTGATTAAGCAGGAGAATATGATGAGCTATCAACCTCAAACCGAAGCCGCAACCAGCCGTTTTCTCAACGTTGAAGAAGCCGGACAGACGCTGCGCATTCACTATAACGACTGCGGTCAGGGCGATGAAACGGTCGTGATGCTACACGGTTCAGGCCCGGGTGCTACGGGCTGGGCCAACTTTAGCCGCAACATCGACCCGTTAGTCGAAGCGGGCTATCGCGTGATCCTGCTGGACTGCCCTGGCTGGGGCAAAAGCGATTCGATCGTCAATACCGGCTCTCGCTCTGACCTGAATGCGCGCATTCTGAAAAGCGTGGTCGATCAGTTAGATATCCAGAAAGTTCACCTGCTGGGGAACTCAATGGGCGGTCACAGCGCTGTGGCGTTCACCCTGACCTGGCCTGAGCGTGTAGGCAAACTGGTACTGATGGGCGGCGGCACCGGCGGGATGAGCCTGTTCACCCCGATGCCGACGGAAGGTATCAAGCTGCTTAATGGCCTGTACCGCGAGCCGACCATCGAAAACCTCAAGAAAATGATGAGTATTTTCGTCTATGACACCAGCGACCTGACGGAGGCGCTGTTTGAAGCGCGCCTGAACAATATGCTGTCGCGCCGCGATCACCTGGAAAACTTTATCAAGAGCCTGGAAGCCAACCCGAAACAGTTCCCGGATTTCGGCCCGCGTCTGGGGGAAATTAAGGCCCAGACCCTGGTGGTATGGGGACGTAACGATCGTTTCGTGCCGATGGACGCGGGCCTGCGCCTGCTTTCCGGCATCAACGGTTCCGAACTGCACGTTTACCGCGACTGCGGGCACTGGGCGCAGTGGGAACATGCGGAAGCCTTCAACCAGCTGGTGCTGAACTTCCTCGCGCGTCAATAAGGAGCCGCTATGTCTACAAATTCTCTGGCCTCGCTGGCCGCCGCATTGCGTGAAGCCGAGCAGACGGGTGTGGTTGTTGAGCCGCTGCGTGAGGTGATTGGTATTGATAACGCGGAAGCAGCGTATGCCATTCAGCGTCTTAACGTTGAGCACGCAGTGGCGCAAGGGCGTCGTATCGTCGGGCGTAAGGTGGGGTTGACCCATCCGAAAGTGCAGCAGCAGTTGGGCGTTGACCAGCCGGACTTCGGCACGCTGTTTGCCGATATGTGTTACGGCGATAACGAAACCATTCCCTTTGGTCGCGTTCTACAGCCAAAAATTGAAGCGGAAATCGCGCTGGTGTTAAAGCGCGATCTGCCGCATGCCGACACCACGTTTGATGAGTTGTACAACGCTATCGAATGGGTGGTTCCGGCCCTGGAAGTGGTGGGCAGCCGCGTGCGCGACTGGTCAATCAAATTCGTGGATACCGTGGCGGATAACGCTTCCTGCGGCGTGTATGTGGTTGGCGGCCCGGCGCAGCGTCCGGCAGCGCTGGATCTCAAAAACTGCGCGATGACCATGACGCGTAATAACGAAGAGGTTTCCAGCGGTCGCGGTAGTGAATGCCTGGGCCATCCGCTCAACGCCGCCGTTTGGCTGGCGCGCAAAATGGCCAGCCTGGGCGAGCCGCTACGTGCGGGTGACATCGTGCTCACCGGCGCGCTGGGGCCGATGGTGGCGATAAAGCCGGGCGATCGTTTCGAGGCGGTAATCGAGGGCATTGGCTCGGTATCCGCGACGTTTTCAGAGCAAGAAGGAAGTCAGTCATGAGCAAATGTAAAGTCGCCATCATCGGTTCCGGCAATATCGGCACCGACCTGATGATCAAAATCCTGCGCCACGGCAAGCATCTGGAAATGTCGGTGATGGTTGGGATCGACCCGAACTCCGATGGTCTGGCCCGCGCCGCGCGAATGGGCGTCGCCACGACCCACGAAGGGGTGAGCGGCTTAATGGCGATGGATGAGTTTGCCGACATCGACATCGTCTTCGACGCCACCAGCGCCGGCGCGCATGTCAAAAACGACGCCGCGCTGCGCAAGGCGAAACCGGGGATTCGCCTGATTGACCTGACGCCAGCGGCCATCGGCCCTTACTGCGTGCCGGTGGTCAACCTCGACAAAAATCTGTCGCAGGGCAACGTCAACATGGTGACCTGCGGCGGACAGGCGACCATCCCGATGGTGGCCGCCGTTTCACGCGTGGCGAAGGTGCACTACGCGGAAATTATCGCTTCGATCTCCAGTAAGTCGGCCGGGCCGGGAACGCGCGCCAACATCGATGAATTCACCGAAACGACCTCGCAGGCGATTGAGGTGGTCGGCGGCGCGGCGAAAGGCAAAGCCATCATCATTCTCAACCCGGCCGAGCCGCCAGTGATGATGCGCGACACCGTATATGTGCTGAGCGAAGCGGCGTCACAGGCGGAAATTGAAGCGTCTATTGAAGAGATGGCGGCGGCGGTGCAGGCCTATGTGCCGGGCTATCGACTGAAACAAAAAGTCCAGTTTGAAGTGATTCCTCAGGATAAACCGGTCAATATTCCGGGCGTGGGGCAGTTCTCCGGGCTGAAAACCGCTGTCTATCTGGAAGTCGAAGGGGCGGCGCACTATCTGCCGGCCTACGCCGGTAACCTCGACATTATGACCTCTGCGGCAATGTCGACCGCAGAAAAAATGGCCGAAACGCTGGTGAAAGTGGCAGGAGAAGTCGCATGAACGGTAAAAAACTCTATATCTCGGATGTGACCTTACGCGACGGCATGCACGCGATTCGTCATCAGTATTCGCTCGATAATGTGCGTCAGATTGCTAAAGCGCTGGACGACGCGCGCGTTGACTCGATTGAAGTGGCCCACGGCGATGGTCTGCAAGGCTCAAGCTTTAACTATGGCTTCGGCGCGCACAGCGACATCGAGTGGATTGCCGCCGCCGCCGAAGTGGTGCAGCACGCCAAAATCGCCACGCTGCTGATTCCGGGTATTGGTACGTTGCACGATCTGAAAAATGCGTACCAGGCCGGGGCGCGTGTCGTGCGTGTGGCGACGCACTGTACGGAAGCGGACGTTTCCGCGCAGCACATTGCTTACGCCCGTGAGCTGGGCATGGACACCGTGGGTTTCCTGATGATGAGCCATATGACAACGCCGGAAAATCTGGCAAAACAGGCGAAGCTGATGGAAAGCTACGGCGCGACCTGCATCTACGTGGTGGATTCCGGCGGCGCGATGAACATGAACGACATCCGCGATCGCTTCCGCGCGCTGAAAGAGGTGTTGAAGCCGGAAACCCAGACCGGTATGCACGCGCATCACAACCTGAGCCTCGGCGTCGCTAACTCGCTGGTGGCGGTAGAAGAGGGCTGCGACCGCATCGACGCCAGCCTGGCGGGGATGGGCGCGGGGGCCGGTAACGCACCGCTGGAGGTATTTATCGCCGCGGCCGATAAGCAGGGCTGGGAGCACGGTACCGACCTGTATGCATTGATGGCCGCGGCGGACGATCTGGTGCGTCCATTGCAGGACCGTCCGGTGCGCGTCGATCGCGAGACGTTAGCGCTGGGTTATGCCGGTGTTTACTCCAGCTTCCTGCGTCACAGCGAAGTGGCTGCCGCACGTTACGGCCTGAGCGCGGTAGATATTCTGGTCGAACTGGGTAAACGCCGGATGGTGGGCGGTCAGGAAGATATGATCGTCGACGTGGCGCTGGATCTGAAAGCGAAAGCGCAAGCCTGATAACGATCCGGTCGGCAATGTATCGACCGGACACATGGCAAAGAAAAAACGCGGCTGGCAATGTACCAGCCGTCTTTACACCTGCACTCTACAGAAGGTAGCACTATGTCGAATATTACCCATGTCTCCTCACCGCCGAACACCGCTCGCCTGATGCAAACCGTCGGGCTTTGCTTTTTGGTGGCCCTGATGGAAGGGCTGGATTTACAGGCTGCCGGAATTGCGGCAGTCGGCATCGCACAGGCGTTTTCACTCGATAAAATGCAGATGGGCTGGATCTTCAGCGCCGGGATCCTCGGCCTCCTGCCGGGCGCATTGTTCGGCGGCATGCTCGCCGACAGGCATGGGCGCAAGAAGGTGCTGTTGGGGTCCGTTGTGCTGTTTGGTCTGTTTTCCATCGTCACCGCGCTGGCGTGGGATTTTCACTCGCTGGTCTTTGCCCGCTTTATGACCGGGGCCGGTTTAGGCGCCGCGCTACCTAACCTTATTGCGCTCACTTCGGAAGCCGCAGGCCCGCGTTTTCGCGGCACGGCGGTGAGCCTGATGTACTGCGGCGTGCCGATTGGCGCGGCATTAGCGGCGGCGATGGGCTTTAGCGGCCTGACGCAGGCGTGGCAAACAATCTTCTGGGTCGGCGGCGTGGTGCCGCTGTTACTGGTTCCGCTGCTGATGATCCGTCTGCCGGAGTCACAGGCGTTCAGCAGCCAGCAGCAGGAGGCGCCCGCACCGCTGCGGGCAATTTTCGCTTCCGGAACCGCTTCTTCGACGCTGCTGTTGTGGTTGTGCTACTTCTTCACGCTGCTGGTGGTTTACATGCTGATCAACTGGCTGCCGATGCTGCTGGTCGATCAGGGTTTTAGCCGTTCTCAGGCGGCCGGAGTCATGTTCGCCCTGCAAATCGGCGCGGCGCTCGGTACGCTGATGCTGGGGGCGTTGATGGATAAACTCAGCCCCATCAAAATGTCGCTGCTGATCTACTGCGGCATGCTGGCATCGCTGATTTCTCTTGGTGCGGCCAGCTCGTTCGGCATGATGCTGGCCGCAGGCTTCGTGGCCGGGATGTTCGCCACCGGCGGGCAGAGCGTGCTTTATGCGCTGGCGCCGCTGTTCTACCGCACCGAAATCCGCGCCACCGGCGTTGGCACCGCGGTGGCAGTAGGGCGCTTAGGGGCGATGAGCGGCCCGCTGCTGGCGGGAAAAATGCTGGCGCTGGGCACCGGGACCGTCGGCGTGATGGCAGCTTCGGCGCCTGGAATTGTGCTGGCGGGCGTAGCGGTGTTCTGGCTGATGAATCGTCACCAGCGTAGTGTGGCAGGACAATAAGCTTTTTTTGTCGTTATGGCATAAAAAGCACAGTTACTAACGGGAAAGCGTTTCTATACTGTCTGTCACTTTCATGATGCTACAGGCAGGACGTTATGACTCAGTACGGTACGTTTTCCCTTGGTTCTCAATTTGTTAATCGCCTCGGCTACGGGGCGATGCAGCTTGCTGGTCCCGGCGTTTTTGGCCCACCGAAAGACCGTCATGCGGCCATTTCCGTGCTGCGCGAAGCCCTCGAACTGGGGGTTAATCATATCGACACAAGCGATTTCTACGGCCCACACGTCACTAACCAGATCATTCGCGAAGCGCTGCATCCCTATGCTGACGACCTGACGATTGTCACCAAAATCGGCGCCCGCCGCGGCGATGACGCCTCCTGGCTACCGGCATTTTCCCCGGAAGAGCTCAAGCAGGCGGTCCATGACAACCTGCGTAATCTCGGCCTGGACGTGTTGGATGTGGTCAATATGCGCGTGATGATTGGCGATGGTCATGGGCCGGGCGAAGGCTCGATTGAAGCCAGCGTCAGCGTGCTGGCTGAGCTCCAGCAGCAGGGGCTGGTGAAGCATATCGGGCTGAGCAACGTGACGCCGACGCAGGTGGCGGAAGCGCGCAAGATTGCGCCGATTGTCTGCGTCCAGAACGAATACAACATTGCCCATCGCGGCGATGACGCGCTGATTGATGCGCTGGCGCGTGACGGTATCGCCTATGTGCCGTTCTTCCCTTTGGGCGGGTTTTCTCCGCTGCAATCCTCCACGTTGAATGAGGTTGCCCATTCGCTTGGCGCGACGCCTATGCAGGTTGCACTGGCCTGGCTGTTGCACCGTTCGCCGAATATTTTGCTGATCCCCGGTACCTCGTCGGTGGCGCACTTGCGGGAAAATATGGCGGCTGCGGAATTGACCTTGTCCGCTGAGACGCTGGCAACCCTTGACGGTATTGCCGCGAAAGGCTGACGGGAGGCGTGATGACTAACAAACTTTCCGCCCAGTGTCACTGTGGCGCAGTGGCGTTTACCGTTGAATTGAGCGATGGCTTCAACACTGTGCGTCGCTGTAACTGCTCGTACTGCCGGATGCGTGGGGCGGTTGCCGTTTCTGCGCCGCTGGCGGGAATCGAAATCCTACGAGGGAAGGATAAACTCACCGAGTATCGTTTTAATACCGGTGAGGCGGCGCACTTTTTCTGCTCGGTGTGCGGCATTTATACCTTCCATCAGCGGCGTTCGAATCCGCAGCAGTATGGCGTAAATGTGGCCTGTATTGAGGGTGTATCACCGTTTGATTTCGCCTGTGTGGAGGTTCATGACGGCGTTCACCACCCGAAAGATGGCGGCGGCGGTATTGCAGGCTACCTGCGTTACGAGAAAAAGTAACCGTAGCACGCTGTCGGGAAGGCAAAAAAAAGCCCTGCGCTTGCGCAGGGCTTTTGACTGTCAGACGGCGATTACGCCACGAGGCTGTCGATCGCCGCTTTGGCTTCAGCAGTCGCTTTGGTCGCCATTTCCGGGCCGTAAGCGATGCCTTCAGCGAAGACGACGTTCACGTCGGTGATGCCGATGAAGCCCAGGAACACGTTCAGGTACGGGGTGATCAGGTCGGTCGGGGTATCTTTATGGATGCCGCCGCGGCTGGTGAGAATGATCGCGCGTTTACCGGTCACCAGGCCTTCCGGGCCTTTTTCGGTGTAGCGGAAGGTGACGCCAGCGCGGGCAATCAGGTCGAAATAGTTTTTCAGCTGAGTCGGGATGTTAAAGTTGTACATCGGCGCGGCGATAACAATCACATCGTGGGCTTTCAGCTCGGCAATCAGTTCGTCAGAAAGATTCAGCGCTTCCTGCTGGCGCGGAGTCAGCGGGGAATCGCTCGGACGCAGCGCGCCGACCAGTTCACCATCCAGTACCGGAATCGGGTTGGCGGCCAGGTCACGTACGGTGATTTCATCTGCGGAGTGCTTTTCACGCCACTGTTCAACAAAATAGTCGGACAGCTGACCAGATTGAGAGTAGCCTGCCAGGATGCTGGATTTCAGAACTAATACTTTGCTCATTACGTGATTCCTTATATTTGATTGACGGGCTGTGCCCTGTTGCTTAGTGACACTCTATTCACAATCCTGCCACAGGGATAGCGCAATATATCGAATTCTATATTCAGTTTTTTTGAACAAAGCTCAGAATGCCCGAATGTGGTATGATAGAGCGATACTTGATAAGCGTTTTTCCAGGCACTGTACTGCCCAATAAGACTATGACAGAACAACAAAAAATAACCTTCGCTATGCTTAGTCAGCGCCTTGATGCGCTAACCTTGCGGGATAAACAGCGGTTTGCCCGTCGACTGCACGGCGTTAAGAAAGTTAAAAATCCTGATGCTCAACAGGCCATTTACCAGGAGATGGCGCAGGAAATTGAACAGGCTGCCGGTAAGGTTGTGCTGCGTGAAGCGTCACGCCCGGTCATTGACTACCCGGAAAATCTGCCTGTCAGCCAGAAAAAACAGGACATCCTCAACGCGGTCCGCGATAACCAGGTGGTGATTGTTGCCGGTGAGACAGGTTCGGGTAAAACCACTCAGCTACCGAAAATCTGTATGGAGCTTGGGCGCGGCATTAAAGGCCTGATTGGCCATACTCAGCCGCGTCGTCTGGCGGCGCGAACCGTCGCCAACCGTATTGCTGAAGAGCTGAAAACCGAACCCGGTGGCTGCATTGGTTATAAGGTGCGATTCAGCGATCACGTCAGCGATAACACGATGGTCAAACTGATGACCGACGGTATTCTGCTGGCTGAAATTCAGCAGGACCGCCTGCTGATGCAGTACGACACCATCATCATCGATGAAGCGCACGAACGCAGTCTGAACATCGATTTCCTGCTCGGTTATCTGAAAGAACTGCTGCCGCGTCGCCCTGACCTGAAAGTGATCATCACCTCGGCAACCATCGACCCGGAACGCTTCTCCCGGCACTTTAACAACGCGCCAATTATTGAAGTTTCTGGCCGCACTTATCCGGTCGAAGTGCGTTATCGCCCGATCGTGGAAGAGGCGGACGATACTGAACGTGATCAGCTCCAGGCGATTTTTGACGCTGTGGATGAACTGGGGCAGGAGAGCCCGGGTGATATTCTGATCTTTATGAGCGGTGAGCGTGAAATCCGCGATACCGCCGATGCGCTGAGCAAACGCGATCTGCGCCATACCGAAATTTTGCCGCTGTACGCGCGGTTGTCGAACAGCGAACAGAACCGCGTCTTCCAGCCGCATAGCGGGCGACGTATCGTGCTGGCCACCAACGTGGCGGAAACCTCGCTGACCGTACCGGGTATTAAATACGTGATAGACCCCGGTACTGCGCGTATCAGTCGTTATAGCTACCGTACGAAGGTACAACGGCTGCCGATTGAGCCAGTGTCGCAGGCTTCCGCTAACCAACGTAAAGGCCGCTGCGGGCGTGTCTCTGAAGGGATCTGTATTCGTCTCTATTCAGAAGACGACTTCTTGTCTCGCCCTGAGTTTACCGACCCGGAAATTCTGCGTACCAACCTGGCGTCCGTTATTTTGCAAATGACCGCGTTGGGCCTGGGCGATATCGCGGCGTTTCCGTTTGTCGAAGCGCCGGATAAACGCAATATTCAGGACGGCGTGCGTCTGCTGGAAGAGCTGAGCGCCATCACCACCGACGAACAGCAAACCGCTTATAAGCTGACGCCATTAGGCCGCCAGTTGAGTCAGTTGCCGGTCGACCCGCGTCTGGCGCGGATGGTGCTGGAGGCGCAGAAACACGGCTGCGTACGTGAGGCGATGATCATCACCTCGGCGCTATCCATTCAGGATCCGCGCGAGCGCCCGATGGACAAACAGCAGGCTTCCGATGAAAAACATCGCCGCTTCCACGATAAAGAGTCTGATTTCCTGGCGTTCGTTAATCTGTGGAACTACCTCGGCGAGCAGCAGAAAGCGCTGTCGTCTAACCAGTTCCGCCGCCAGTGTAAGCTCGATTTCCTCAACTATCTGCGCGTGCGTGAGTGGCAGGATATCTACACCCAGCTGCGGCAGGTGGTGAAAGAGCTGGGCATTCCGGTCAATAGCGAGCCGGCGGCATACCGTGAAATTCACGTCGCGCTGTTAACCGGCCTGTTGTCGCACATTGGTATGAAAGACGCGGATAAACAGGAGTTTACCGGCGCGCGTAACGCGCGTTTCTCCATCTTCCCAGGCTCAGGGTTATTTAAGAAGCCGCCAAAATGGACGATGGTTGCCGAGCTGGTGGAAACCAGTCGTCTGTGGGGGCGTATCGCTGCGCGCATCGACCCGGAATGGGTTGAGCCAGTCGCCCAGCATTTGATCAAGCGCTCCTATAGTGAACCGCACTGGGAGCGGGCGCAGGGCGCGGTGATGGCCACTGAAAAGGTCACCGTCTATGGCCTGCCGATCGTTGCCGCGCGTAAGGTCAACTACAGCCAGATTGACCCGGCGCTGTGCCGCGAGCTGTTTATTCGTCACGCGCTGGTGGAAGGCGACTGGCAAACCCGTCACGCTTTCTTCCGCGATAACCTGAAGCTGCGTAGCGAAATTGAAGAGCTGGAACATAAGTCACGTCGTCGCGACATTCTGGTCGATGATGAAACGATGTTTGAATTTTACGACCAGCGTATCAGCCATGAGGTGATTTCCGCGCGCCACTTTGACAAGTGGTGGAAACAGGCCAGCCGCAAAACGCCGGATCTGCTCAACTTTGAGAAGAGCATGCTGATCAAAGAAGGGGCGGAGCAGGTCAGCAAGCTGGACTACCCGAACTTCTGGCATCAGGGCAATCTCAAGCTGCGTCTGAGCTACCAGTTTGAACCCGGGGCAGATGCCGACGGTGTGACGGTGCATATTCCGCTGCCGTTATTAAACCAGGTGGAAGAGGCCGGGTTTGAGTGGCAAATCCCAGGGCTGCGCCGCGAGCTGATTATCGCGCTGATTAAATCGCTACCGAAGCCGGTGCGCCGCAACTTCGTGCCTGCACCCAACTATGCCGAAGCGTTTTTAGGCCGCGTCACGCCGCTGGAGTTACCGCTGCTCGATTCGCTCGAGCGTGAGCTGAGACGGATGACAGGTGTGACGGTTGACCGCGAGGCCTGGCAGTGGGATCAGGTGCCCGATCACCTGAAAATCACGTTCCGCGTGGTGGACGATAAAAACAAAAAACTTCAGGAAGGCCGCTCTTTGCAAGAGCTGAAGGACGGACTGAAGGGCAAAGTGCAGGAGACCCTCTCGGCGGTGGCTGACGATGGTATCGAGCAGAATGGACTGCATATCTGGAGTTTTGGCGACCTGCCGGACCGCTACGAACAAAAGCGCGGCAACTATAAGGTGAAAGCCTGGCCTGCGTTGGTGGACGAACGCGACAGTGTCGCCATCAAGCTGTTTGATAACGAGTTGGAGCAGCAGCAGGCGATGTGGCGTGGTCTGCGCCGTTTACTGCTGCTGAACATCCCGTCGCCGATCAAGTATCTGCACGAGAAGTTGCCGAACAAAGCCAAGCTGGGGCTGTATTTTAATCCTTACGGCAAAGTGCTGGATCTGATTGATGACTGCATCTCCTGCGGTGTCGATAAGCTGATCGACGAGGCCGGCGGCCCGGTGTGGACCGAAGCGGGCTTTAACGCGCTGCATGAGAAAGTGCGCGCCGACCTTAACGAGACGGTGGTCGAGATTGCTAAACAGGTTGAGCAAATCCTCACGGCGGTATTTAACGTCAACAAACGTCTGAAAGGCCGCGTGGACATGACCATGGCGCTGGGGCTGTCGGATATTAAGGCGCAGATGAACGGTCTGGTTTATCGCGGTTTCGTCACCGGCAACGGGTTCCGTCGCCTGGGCGATACGCTGCGTTACCTGCAGGCAATTGAAAAACGGCTGGAGAAAATGGCCGTCGACCCGCATCGCGACCGTGCGCAGATGCTGAAGGTAGAGAGCGTTCAACAGTCATGGCAACAGTGGCTGAACAAGCTGCCGCCGTCACGGCGTGAGGATGACGATGTGAAGGAGATCCGCTGGATGATTGAAGAGTTGCGCGTCAGCTTCTTCGCGCAGCAGTTAGGGACGCCGTATCCGATTTCGGATAAGCGTATTTTGCAGGCGATGGAGCAGATTACGGCGTAAGTTGACGAAAAAGGCCGCAAGGTTTACCCCTGCGGCCTGGTTCGGGCGCATGTTGCCATTGTGGCGGATCATAACGCCCATCAGAATGCGTTACTTCCGGTTACGCCACCTGCTCACAATCACACTAACGAGAACGCCAGCGATGACAGGAGCGGCAAGATCGTGCCAGAAAATAACGCTAAACTGCATTAGCGTCATACAGCCGCCTGTGGTTGCAATGGCAACGGTTCGCGGCTATCCTTGAATTGTTGAGAGACAAGATTAGCCCCCGTTATGTTGCCGGTTTACACCGAACAATGTGCGGGGGTTTTCTCTTTCCAGCAACAACGCCACCGGGGATCAAGCCCCCGCAACACTGCGCCTCACCGGATAATCCCGGCTTGCGGCGAATTCTACGTCGATGCGCGACGCAAATCATCCTGCCGTTCGTCAATCTGCGTAGCGTCTCGAATGCCTTTGCAAAGCCGCTTTACTGTTTCAATGCCCCATAGATCTGATCGACAATCCAGCCATAGGTGGCGACGGGCAGTTGCCCGCTGACGAACTGATTGGGGTTCGCTTTCGGGTTAGCCACCGGCGAGTGTGGGCGATTGCCGAGGATCACTATCGCCATATGATTAACCGGGTCGATCGCCGTCAGCGTACCGGTCCAGCCGGTATGGCCGTAAACCTGTTGGTTGCTTAAGCTGCCGAAAGTGGTGGTCATCGACGAATTGCCGTTTACCCGCCAGCCAAGGCCGAAGGTAGCATCCGCTTTTGAACTGCGGGTGAAATCGCCTACCGTTTTTGCGTCAAATAGCTTCACCTTTCCGTAACCGCCGCCGTTGAGCATCACCTGCATCAACACTGCCATATCATGGGTATTCGAAAATAATCCTGCGTGGCCGGAGACGCCGCCCATCGCATACCAGGCCTTCTCATCATGCACTTCCCCCCAGATTGTCTGAGTGCGGATATGCGGAAAATGGATAACGCCGTCACGGGTGTTACCGTTAAGTTCAGTAGCCGCTATCTGATTGCGGCTGAAGCCTTTTTGCAACGGATTAAATACCGTATGGGTTAACCTTAATGGACGGTAGATTGTCTGCTCAACATAGCTATCCAGCGGCATATCCGTCACGGATTCGATGATAAAACCGAGGATCATATAATCAACGTCGCTATAGACATGCTTTGTGCCCGGCGCATACTGCAACGGCGTGCGCTTAATCATCTCCAGCGTAGTGACTTTATCCTGGGAGTAGAGTTTTCCGGCAACCTGTGGATTAGGGTATTGCGGGTCGGCGGGAAATCCTGCGGTGTGGTGCAGAATATCGCTGATGCGCAGCGTGTACTTACCTTTAATCTTATCCTCTGGCCGGTCGGCAAAGCCGGGCAGGTAGGTGGCAACGCGGTCATCGATGCGGATTTTGCCTTCATAGACCAGTTTCTGCAGCGCAAAATTGGTGGCATACATTTTGGTATTCGAGGCGAGATCGTACAGCGTGGCGGTGGTGGCTCGAAGCGGTGAGGACATTAACGTGGAACCGTCGTACTTCTTCGCATCGCCAAATGCTTTTTGATAAACAATATGGTTGTCTTTAACGATCAGCAGATTGAGGCTGGGGTAACCCTGATTAATTTGATCCTGAATCCAGCTATCCAGCTTATCAAGCCGGGCGCGATCAAAGCCCACCGACTCCGGCGCAGCTTGGGTTAAAACGGGGTAATCGGCGGCAAAGCTGCTGGCGGAAAAGGCCAGCAGTGAAACCAGTAAAAAACGTCGTGTCATCATGCGTCCCTCATCATCGTTTGCCCGATGGTGCAACTCGCGACGCGCAAATACCAGTGCGAATCAGGAGGAATGCAGGAGGGATCGCATTGTCTGTCACCGCGTTACGCGTTCACCCATGCCAGCGTAAAACCATCCCAGCCTTTGATGCCGACGGTTTGTAGTGCCGTCGCCGTCAGGCGCGGGTCGTTACGCATCATCTCAATAAACCGGCGGACGCCCTGTACGCGCTCATCATCGCTGTCTGGATGGGTGACTTCGCCGTCGCGTACTACGTTATCACCGATAATCAGCGTACCGGGCCGTGAGTATTTCAGCGCCCATTGCAGGTAGTAGGGGTTATTCGGTTTATCGGCATCGATGAAAATCAGGTCGAACGGCGCGGCGTCCTCCAGCGTCGCTAATGTATCCAGCGCCGGGCCTTCACGCAGCGTAATGCGATCCTCCAGACCCGCCAGCGCGATATTTTCCCGCGCCACCCGCGCATGCAGCGGATCGGCCTCCAGAGTGATTAAACGCCCGCCAGGCGGCAGCTCGCGAGCCATCCAGATGGTGCTGTAAGCCCCAAGCGTGCCAATCTCAAGAATGGATTTCGCCCCCACCATACGGACAAACAGCGCCAGCAGCTGCCCCTGATTAGCGGCGACATCATGCGCGGGGAGACCCGCACGATGATTGTTTTCCAGCACCTGCGCCAATATGGCATCGGTGGGGACTAAATTTTCGATCAGATACTTATCAACCTCAGACCACTGCTTTTGCATTGTGACACCTTTAAGGTTTTGTCAGCCTGACACTGAAGACCAGCCGCCTCCAAGCGACCGGTAAAGATCGATTTGCGCCAGCAGCAGGTTGTTCTTTACCTGCACCGCGCTTAATTGCGTTGAAAACAGCGTGCGCTGGGCATCCAGCACATCAAGATACGAAGAGTAACCGTTGCGATAGCGGTTCTGCGCAATGCGCAGGGTTTCCTGGGCCACGCTTTCTTGCCCCTGGAGCTCTGCCAACTGCTCGCCGTAGCGAGTGATAGCGTCAAGACTATCATTCACCTCTTTAAAGGCGTTACGCACCGTTTTCTCATAGCCGTACAGCGCCTGATTGCGTTGAGCCATCGACACGTCAACCTGTGCATTCAATGCCTGACGGTTCAACAGCGGCGCCAGAATACTGCCGCCAAGGCTCCATAAGCGCAGCGGGTTATCGAGCAGGTCGGGCAGGGTGCGATCCTGGAGGGTACCGGTGGCGGTCAGGTTGATGGACGGCAGCAGCTGCGCTTTCGACGATGCCAGTGTGGCATCAGCCGCCAGCAGCTGACGCTGTGCCTGAACGATATCCGGTCGACGCTCCAGAAGCGTCGACGGTAGCTGAGAAGGCAAGGTTAGCGGCGTGAGCTGCGCAAACTCATGGCGAGCGACAGCGCCGGGATTATTGCCCAGCAATACGCTCAGCGCGTTCTCCTGCTGGGCAATCTGATGACGTAATACCGGAACCTGAGCGCGCGTGGCCCGCAGCTCGGAGTCCGCCTGCATGAGTTCGAGCCGCGAAGTATAACCGGTCTCAAACTGCCGTTTTGCCAGATGCCAGGCATCTTCGCGCGATTTCAGCGTCTGTTCGGTGACGCGCAGCTGCTGGTCCAGTGAAAGCAGAGTGACATAGCCGGAGGCGACGGCGGTCGCCACCGTCAGGTCAGCGGCGGCGGCCGCGGCTTTTTGCGCCTCCAGACTGGCCTGTGCGGCATCAGCGGCGCTGCGGTTTGCGCCCCACAGATCGACATCGTAACTTGCCGTCAGCCCTCCTTTATAGACGGTGCTGTGAATCGGCAGGCCAGTGGCGGCAGACTGTGCGCGAGAGCGGCTTCCGCTCAGGCTGGTATCCAGTGAGGGAAACAGGCTGCTGTCGGCGGCGTAAGCGCGGGCCTGATATTCGTTGACCCGCTCGCGGGCGATCAGCACGTCGCTGTTATGGCGCAGTGCCTGGTCGACGTATTGATTCAGCGCACTGTCGTGGAAGTTACGCCACCAGACGCCTTCCACGGTGCTGGTTGGGCCAATATCGGCGCGCCAGGCGGCAGGGATTGCCAGCGTAGGTTGCGCTTGCTGGACATCCACCGACTGGCAACCCACCAGGGCGAGCGCTAAAGCAAGGGCCTGAGGACGGATCATTTTTCCGCCTCCGCACGCGTATCAATGGTCACCTGTACCGACATCCCTGGGCGCAGGCGTTCAAGGTTTTTTTGCCCGTCGTCAACAGCGATACGTACCGGAATACGTTGAGCGATTTTGACGAAATTACCGGTGGCGTTGTCCGGCGAAATGGCGCTGAACTCGACGCCAGTGGCGGGCGAGATACTTTGTACGGTACCGCGGAATTTCTCGCTGTTCAGGGCGTCAACGCTAAACGTCGCTGGCTGGCCGACGCGGATGTTTGCCAACTGCGTTTCTTTCAGATTAGCAATGACCCAGTGCTGCGGGGGAACCAGCGGCGTCAGGTGCGTGCCCGCGGTAACGTATGCGCCTAAACGCACGGCAATCTGGCCGAGCTGCCCATCGGTGGGGGCGATAATGCGCGTGTTTTGCAGGTCAATTTCCGCCAGTTCCAGCGCCGCTTTGGCGTTGGCAACGTCCGCTTCCAGCGAGTCGCGGTTAACGATGGTGGACTGCAGATCCTGACGCGACATCTCCAGCGTGGCTTTCGCCTGTTCAATATCGGCAGTACCCTGCGCGGCGCTGGCGCGAGCGGAATCGCGCTCACGAACGGACAGCGAACCATCGGCGGTGAGTTCCTGCACGCGTTTTAAATCTGCCTGTGATTTTAGATTTTGCGCGCGCGCGTTTTGTAGCGCCGCTTCGTTGCGGACGATCACCGCCTCGGCGCTTTTCCGCTGCTGAAGATTGTTTTTTAACGCCGCCTCTTTCATGGCCAACTGAGCCTGCGCCTGATGTACGCGCTGTTTATAGATGCGATCGTCAATCTGAAACAGCACCTGACCTTTTTTCACCTGATTAAAATCCTGCACGTTAACGCCGGTGACATAACCGCTGACCTGCGGGCTGATAAAGGTGGTCAGGCCGCGTACATAGGCGTTATCGGTAAACTGGCTATGGCGGGTGAAGGGCGGCAACTGCCAGGCGTACAGCACAACCAGTACGCCGACCAGGCCGATAGCGGCGGCGGTAAAAATAGACACCACGCGGATGTTGTTTCGGGTGTTGGCCTGTTGCTGGGCTGCGTCCTGCTGACTCATGACGACTCCGGATCTCTCTTGTTGTTACTTGCTGCCCGTCGCGCGTTTCAGCGCAATATGAGCAGTGATTTTCAGTCTGCATAATCGCCAGAACACCCACAGCAGCGTCGCGGCGGAAATCGCGGCCGTCAGCATATAGGTGTCATTGTAGGCGAGGATATTGGCCTCCAGCGTCGAGAGGGTTTGCAGGACGCTGCTGGCCTGAACGTTGAGTAGCGCGCTATCGCCAATCTGGCTTTGGTACTGCTGTGCATACTGCTGCAAACGTTCATTAATCAGTGGGTTGAGGGTGGTTATCTGGTCGGCAAGCTGGCTGGAGTGGAATTTTTCACGCCAGGTCTGAAAAGTGCCGAGAATGGCGGAACCCAGCAGGCCGCCGACGTTCTGACTCATGCCAAACAGCACCGAGAAGCTCACCAGATTGCGCTGGTCGGCCACCACGCCGCCGATGCCCGCCAGCATTGCCGGAGCGAGGAAAAAGGCGCTGCCGAAGCCGAGCAGAAACTGGCTGAACATCAGTTGGTCAGGGCGCGTCAGGCTGTTGGATTGGCTGTCGAGCAGCGAGGCAATCATGATAAGGGTCAGCGCCGTGGCGGTGGGCCAGTACAGACGGCGCGGGTTTAGCGTCAGACAGCTGGCGATAATACCGCATACGATGCCGGCGAAAATCGCCCAGGCCAGATCGGTCATCTGCTCATTTTGCAGGCCGACATACTGCAGCCAGCCGATCACGCCGGTGTTTTGTTCCGCCAGAACAATACGGATTAACACCATAATCAACCCCAAACGCAGAATACTGCCGCTGGAAAGCCAACGGGTATTGAGCAGCGGGTTGCGACGGTTATGTTCAAACGTGACGGCGGCGACAATCAAGACGATCGCGGCGGCGAGTGACCAGCCAATCCACGGCGCTTCGAACCACCAGTCGAGACGGCCCAGCGAAAGTACGGCACAGATTAGCGCCATGCCCGGCGCCAGCAGCATGAAGGTGATAAAGTCTTTTTTCTCGAAGACTTTTTTGCGATCGCTTGGCGGCAACTTCAGTGCAATCACGCAGGCCAGCGAAATTAACGCCAGCCCCAGTTCGAAGAAATAAAGCCCGCGCCATTCGTCAATTTGCAGCAGTTCGGTGGAAAACAGGCGGGCGAGAGGAATGGCCAGCGACGACCCGGTAATTCCAATGGTTAGCGCCTTCAGGCGGTGTTTCGCCGGCCAGGCCTGAACCTGATAGTAGATACCGAGAGAACTGAGCGCGGCGGCCACCATGCCGTGGGCTGCGCGAACCATCAACGCGGAGCTGAGATCGTTGACGAACAGGTGAAAGAACGTCACCAGCACGTACAGAACGAGGAAACCTTCGGTAAACGCGCGCAGGCCATACTGTTGGCGGAACTTCACCAGCAGCAGGTTAATTGAGACGTTGGTCATCACGTATACCGCGGGCAGCCAGGCAATCTCCGTTGACCAGGCGGCGAAGGACCCTTGTAAATTCTGCAGGTTGGCGGTGACCACCGCGTTGCCAAGCGCGCCAGTCAGGCATACCAGTAGCCCAACAATACCGTAGGCGATGCGCTTTGGCGTGCTGTGGATGGGCGTTGATGGCGAGCCGAGGATGGCAGGTTTTTCGTGCGGTTCCCAGTCGTGGGGGGCGTAAGGGTCGCGACGTGGCGGAGCCATTATTTTTTCTCCACTTCACGTAGCAACTTCATCAGCACCTCGTAGGTCTGTTCCTGCTCCTGAGGCGTGATGACGGTCATTATCTCTTCGCGCAAGGTGTCGGCGACGTCTTTCACCTGATGATACAGCGCGATACCTTTCTCCGTTGCGACCAGCAGACGTTTGCGTTTATCGCGCTCGGTGATAACGCGTTCGACCAGCCCGAGACTGACCAACCGATTGATCAACGGCACCACGGTAGCGCCTTCTACGCCCAGTTCCTGCGCCAGTTCAGTTTGTGACAGCGGGCGTTCGTTACGCGCAATGCTGGCAACGGCAACCCAGGTTGCCTGGCTCATGCCTAACCCTTTCAGACGGCGGTCAACGGCAAGCCGCCAGTGGTGGGCGGTCAGGTAGAGAAGATGGGAGAAATTCAGCTGGCGGTTGTCCATGGCGTTTATTCAGAATCATTAGAGCTCTAATGATTCTAAGTTCGCTGTGAACCATAATTCAAGAGAATGTGAAAAATAATTGTTATTGGGTAGTGACTATTCGTGGATAACCCGGCCAGGCGCGGTGGCTCTGGCCGGGCTTCTGGTTTAGATCTGGCTGGCCTGCGCGTTAACCGAGGACGTATGACGCTTACTGCGGCTGGCGAAGAAAATGGCGGTCAGCGAGATAGCCACTGTGGCGGCCAGATACCACGCAACCGGCACCCAGTCACCGTTGTATTTTGCCAGCAGGCCGGTGGCGATCAGCGGGGCGGTGCCGCCAGCCAGCGCGGCGCCAATCTGATAGCCGAGCGTGATACCCGTGTAGCGGACGTTGGCGCTGAAAATTTCCGAACACAGCGTCCCCAGCACGGCGGTAATGGGCGACCACAGGATCCCAAAAGTGATCACCGTTGCCAGAATAATGCCCCAGGTGGTACCGGTGTTAAGCAGCATAAACCACGGGACGATAAACAGGCCCAGCAGTACGACGCTGATGGCATACATGCGTTGACGGCCAATTTTGTCAGACAGCAGGCCCATTAGCGGGATCATCACCGTCGACACCAGCGCCCCGAGCGTAACGGCTTCCAGCACCTGTGATTTTTGATAGGTCAGGGTGGTGGTGGCGTAGCTGACCACAAAGGTCGAGAAAATGTAGAACGGCGCGGTTTCCACCACCTTCAGCCCGGCCGCGATAATCACTTCACGCCAGTGATGGGTCAGGGTATCGCGCAGCGGCGCTTTTGCCACTTTGCCAGACTCTTTCACCTTTTTGAATTCCGGGGTTTCGTCGATATCTTTACGGATCCACAGGCCAATCAAGACCAGTACGGCGCTCATCAGGAACGGGATACGCCAGCCCCAGGAGAGGAACTGCTCTTCACTAAACATGGTCATCAGCGAGACGATGAACGTCGCCATCAGCATGCCGATGGTCACGCCCGCCTGCGGAATACTGCCAAAAAAGCCTTTGCGTTTTTCCGGCGCGTATTCGTAGGCCAGCAGCAGCGCGCCGCCCCATTCGCCGCCGATGCCCATACCCTGGATGATACGCATCAGAATCAACAGAATGGGCGCCCAGATACCGATCTGGTCATAGGTCGGCAGCAAACCGATCATCACGGTTGCACTTCCCATCAGCGACAGGGTCAAGACCAGCGTTTTTTTACGTCCGATACGGTCGCCAATGTGGGCAAAAATGACGCCGCCAATCGGACGAATGAAGAAGGTCAGCGAGAAGGAAAGGTAGGAGAGAATCAAGCCGATGACCGGATCAACCATCGGGAAAAATATCTTGTTGAACACCAATGCAGCAGCTGTGCCGTACAGAAAATAATCAAACCATTCAATGGAACTGCCCGTCAGGCTAGCAATCAAAACCCTTTTATTCTTTTTCAGGATCGTGGTGCTGCTTTCTTGTATTGTCATGAAGAATAACTCCCGCCACATTGGGTTAAAATCTGGTGCCACCTTTTTTACAAAGGGGTGCAACCTGGATTGTGAAAAAGGTTGTGTGTTTGTTAAGCAAATTAGATATGGGCGTTATCTTTGGCAAGCGCGGCGTTGAAATTTGTGAGTTAAAATGAGAGTCATTTTCATTTTTTGTGACTTAATAGTCGCTGTTTTACGGTTTTAAGTTCCAAATAAAAACATTTTTATAGTGTATTATTCAGGTGCAACCGCATTGTTTTTAGACGTTTCTGGTTATTTCATCTTTGTTACAAAATGGTTGAGCTGAGGGCGTTTTTATCCCGCAATTCACGGTAAAAGAAAGGAGCCGAGTTCACGATGAGTCTGTTACATCTGTCGGAAAACACGCTGGCTGCCGCCAATCTTCTCGGTAGTTGGCTGGCACAAAATGACTTTACTTCGTCACCGGACGCGCATGAGAGCCAGCTGGTGGTGATGGCGGGGAATGCGGTGATGCCAACCATTGATGCTGGCTGTCAGCTGGTCAGTCAATATGGCGGCGTGTTGTTGATTAGCGGTGGTGTTGGCCATTCAACGTCGTTTCTTTATGAGGCGATTGCCCGACATCCTCGCTATTGCAGTATTGAAACCCAGGGTCAGCCGGAAGCCGTGCTGCTGGCGGAAATTGCCTACCGTTTCTGGCAGATTCCGCGTGAGCGGATTGTGATTGAGGACCGCTCAACCAACTGTGGTGAGAATAGTTGGTTTACGCGTCGCATGATGGAACAACAGGGCATCACCGCCCCTTACGCCACGGTGATTCAGGACCCCACGATGCAGCGCCGTACCATGGCGACTTTCGCTCGCGTCTGGCAGGATGTTGGCGATGCACCGTGCTGGTTAAGCTATCCGGGCTTTACACCGGAATTAGTGAATTCGCCGAACGGCATTGCCTGGAAGCAACCCGCTGAAGGGTTATGGTCGGTAACGCGCTACCTGTCGCTGATCCTCGGTGAATTGCCGCGTTTGCGTGATGATGCACAAGGGTATGGGCCGCGGGGCAAAGATTTTATTGCCCATGTAGACATTCCAGCGGCGGTCGAGGAGGCCTGGCAGCAGATCAGCACCGATCCACAATTACAAGACGCGCTTGCCAGCCGTACCCTGGCTTGAACATCGTTTCCCGGCCAAGCGAATAGTGACGCCGGGACGACAAAGCGCTTAACGGAAACTCCACTGCATGCTCACCACGAAGATCGATGGCAGAATAATCCCGCTCTCAAGGCCAAAGTAGTCGGTAAAGTTATATTGCAGCCCATGATAAATGTACGGCGAGAACCCCACGCCGGTAATCTTCCTGGCCGTATGGTAAGCACCTTCATCCCCGCAGTGGCTGAATGCATCGAAAAAGAACTCGCCGGTGTAGGCGTATATGCCTTTGAATGTCCACCCTTTGTTATGATTACTGCCCTGCAGCCAGTCACGACGCACGCCTAGCGTCAGGCAACGATCGGCAAAGCTGTTTTTCATTGTCCCAATGAGCAGGCTGTATTTTGATTCCGCAGAGAATTTCCGTTCAACGGAAAAGAAATCGTTGTTGAATTTCTCATTATATTGGCCGTGATTACCGGTCATATGGTAGACAAACGAGCCTGTGTTCACGGAGTACAGGTTTAGCTCACTGGAATAGCTCGACGCTGCTGGAACCACTGTCGCTATAAATACCAGCGCGTTGGGCATTTTACGCATGATAAAACTCTGGAAAGCTTAAAAAAGAAAATAATGCTCTCCATCATACGTTTTACACGATAAACAAAGACTCAACCGTCGCGGAACGTCGATTCATGATAGCCGTTCCGCGTGCTCCAGGCGCCGCCTTATCCGGCTGGATTCTGGGACTTTGCCGGAATTGGGCGGCTATACGACACCCGACTTCAGCTTACGCTTTGCCTAAGGGTGATCTTTTTCTCGTGTTCAAGTAACCAGGCTTTGCGCGCGATGCCGCCACCGTAGCCAGTCATTGAACCATCTTTGCCGATGACCCGATGGCAGGGAATGACGATAGCGATACGGTTCGCGCCGTTGGCAGCCGCTACCGCACGGGCGGCTGTGGGTTTGTGCAGGCTTTCCGCCAGGGCCTGATAGTGGGTTGTTTCTCCGCACGGCAACTGGCGTAGTGCAGCCCAGACGCTGCGCTGGAAATCGCTGCCGGGGCTATCCAGCGACAGCGAGAACTGCTGGCGCTGACCGGCAAAATACTCGCCAATTTCGCGCTCGGCCTGTTGAGTATGGGCATTTTGTCCAGCCATGATGCGTGCGCGTAACAGCCGTTGCAGATCGCTGAATTCGCTCTCCAGCATGCGGCGATCGACAAATTCCAGCAGGCAGACGCCGCGTTCGGTCGCGCAGACAAACATTGGGCCGAGCGGGGTGGTAAAACGGTGAATCAGCACGCTCTGCGGCTGCCCGGCGGGTGAGCGCCCGGTCAGTTTCTTGCAGGTATAGCCAAAGCCACTTAACGACTCATAGCCGTTATCGAATGCGACATCGGTCGTGCGGCGTCCTCCTTTTAACTCTTGCAGAGCAACATTCACCCGCTGCATGCGTTGAAACGCCTGAAAGGTGATGCCGTGATGCTGCAAGAACCAACGTCGAATGCGCTCGGGGCTAAGGTTATGTTCCCGCAGTTGACTGTCGCTAACGCGGGCTTTTGGCGTGAGCCGAACCAGTGCTAGCGCCTGTTCAATAAAGGGTGGGGCGCTGAAGGCGTTTTCCGTAGGACGGCAGACTTTGCAGGGACGATAACCGGCGTCCAGAGCCGATTTGAAATTGCTGTAAAACTCGACATTTTCACGCTTTGGCTTGCGTGCCCGACACACGGAGATGCAAAACACGCCGGTGGTCTTCACGCCAACGAAAAATACCCCGGTATATTCCGACGCGCGGGCCAGGAGGGCTCCGTACCAGGTATCGCACTGCGCGCTATCGGTGATTTTCATCGCAAAAAACTCCGGCAAATGACTGCTGCTGGTGGAGAGTTAACAGTAAAGTGTTTAGCGTACCTTGTATTGCACAATGTACGGCATTGCCCATCGAAATACGACGCACGCCCATTTTTCCCAGCGTGGCGAAGTCGGCAAGTCCTAGCACGCACATGACGTTGAGCGGCAACGAGGTATGTTGTACCAACGCCGCGATATCTTGTACATCGCTGACACAAGGGACAAACAGGCCGTCAGCGCCGCCAGTTTCATAACAGCTTATGCGTGACAGTGTCACGCTTAATGCATCGGGAAGATTCAATAGAAAGGCATCGGTACGCGCGTTGATAAACAGTGGGCAACCCTTGACTGATAATCCAGAGCGTACGGCGCTGAGGCGTTGGCTGAAAACCTCTGGGTTGTCCAGGGTGCGAACGCCTTTGATGATCCGACTATCTTCCAGATTCACACCGACCACGCCGAGCGCCGCGAGCTGGCATAAATGAGCGACAATATCCTCCGGATTATCGGCGTAGCCTGCTTCCATATCGACGCTCAACGGTAATGAGCTGACCGCGCGAATGCGGCGGACGATATAGAGCAGCTCATCAAACGCCATTCCTTCGCCGTCGGCGTAGCCCAACATATTCGCAATGGCGGCACTGGACGTGCCAAGGGCCTGGAATCCCGCCTGCTGTGCGGCAATGGCGCTTGGTGCATCCCAGACGTTGGCGATAACTAACGGTTTTTCTTGATAATGCAATGCTGTGAAATCCATGATTTTTACCGGTTGTGTGTGTCTGCCGAGTGTGCCGCGACGGCAACGTGGCCCACAACCGAAAATTGGACGAGCATTTTTTGAAAGAAACGGCGGGCGCAGATGCCCGCCGAAGGCATTACATTTTGGCGAATTTTTCCAGCACGCGAATCAGTTGGGTGACAAAACCGTACTCGTTATCGTACCAGGAGACGGTTTTCACCAGTTGCAGCCCACCGGCATCGGTGACTTCTGTCTGAGTGGCATCAAACACCGAACCGAAATGGGTGCCAATGATATCGGATGAGACAATCTCTTCCTCGGTGTAGCCAAAGGATTCGTTGTTTTCGGCGGCTTTTTTCATCACCTGGTTGACTTCATCGGCAGTGACTTTTTTACCGAGAATGGAGACCAGTTCGGTCACCGAGCCGGTTTTTGTCGGTACGCGCTGGGCGTGACCTTTCAGCTTACCGCTCAGCGCAGGAATCACCAGGCCAATCGCTTTCGCCGCGCCGGTCGTATGCGGAATGATGTTTTCAGCGGCCGCGCGTGACGCGCGCAGATCTTTACCGCGCGGACCATCGACCAGCGACTGGGTGCCGGTATAGGCGTGGATGGTGGTCATCGTCCCCACTTCAATCCCGAAAGCGTCGTTGAGCGCTTTAGCCATCGGCGCCAGGCAGTTGGTGGTGCAAGAAGCAACGGAGATGATCTTGTCACTGGCATTCAACGTATCGTCGTTGACGTTAAACACCAGCGTTTTCATCTCACCGGCCGGCGCGGAGACCAGCACTTTTTTAGCCCCGGCGTCCAGGTGGGCCTGGGATTTTTCCGTCGAGGTGTAGAAGCCGGTACACTCCACGATGAGTTCGGCGCCCTGTGCGGTCCATGGGATATTCTTTGCTTCCTTTTCAGCATAAACGGTAATGGTTTTACCGTTGACAATCAGCGCATTGTCGGTGAAATCAACGCTCCACGGGAAGGGGCCATAGTTGGAGTCGTGCTTCAGGAGATAAGCCAGCACTTTTGGCGACGTGAGGTCGTTAATCGCGACCACTTCATGACTGCTGGATACTTCCAGTAAGCGGCGTAGAACCAGACGGCCGATGCGCCCAAACCCGTTAATGCCAATTTTACTCATGGTGTTCTCCTGTCAATGATGGGGTGTCAGCCCAATACGTGTACTTGAAACCGCTGATAGATAAGTGTGGATTATATGTTTCACCTGTCCAGGCTTAGCTCAGTCATCGGAGAAGGGCAATGTCATTTTGCGCGGTTAATTTGTATCGATATGAAAAAGTTAATGAATTTTTAAGGAAACGCGGCTATTTTGCTTTTTATATTACTTTTCAGAGTGTCCCGGCGATGAACGATAAATATTCCCGCTTACAAATTGCGATCCACTGGCTGGTTTTTCTGCTGGTGGTGGTGGCCTACGCGGCGATGGAACTGCGCGGACTGTTTCCGCGCAGCGACCGCCCGATGATCAATATGGTGCATGTTTCCTGCGGTATCAGCATTCTGGTGCTGATGGTGGCGCGTCTGCTGATCCGCCTGAAGCGCCCGGCGCCGCCGATTGTGCCGAAACCCAAGCCGATGATGACCGGTCTGGCGCACCTTGGGCATCTGGCTATCTATCTGCTGTTTATCGCTTTGCCGCTGATCGGCCTGGTGATGATGTACAACCGTGGTAACCCGTGGCTGGCGTTTGGTCTCACCATGCCGCACGCCGCCGAAGCCAATTTCGACCTGGTGGATACGCTCAAGCAGTACCATGTTTTCCTGGCTAATCTGGGCTACTGGCTGATTGGTCTGCACGCGCTGGCCGCACTGGCGCATCACTATCTCTGGAAGGACAACACGCTGCTGCGCATGATGCCGCGTAAGCGTTAAGAAGGCTTTAAACTCCCTGGGCTTCGCGTTACCATACGCCATCAATTTTGTTACGTATGCGTAGGGAGAACGGGGTGTTCGCAGATTTTGGCGTGCTGAATTACTGGACGTATTTACTCGGGGCCATTTTTATTATTCTGGTTCCGGGGCCAAATACCTTTTTCGTCCTGAAAACCGGCGTCGCACACGGTATCCGTAAAGGATACATGGCCGCGCTGGCAGTGTTTATCGGCGATGCCGTGCTGATGTTCCTCTCCTTTGCCGGCGTCGCCACGCTGATAAAAACGACGCCAGTGTTGTTTAACATCGTGCGTTATCTGGGCGCTATTTATCTGCTTTATCTTGGCGGCAAGATGCTTTACAGCACGCTCAAGCGCAAAACGGCGGGGCAGGATGACGAGCCTGAGCCGGGGCACGCTATCTTCAAACGCGCGTTGACCTTAAGCCTGACAAACCCGAAAGCGATTCTGTTCTATGTTTCGTTTTTTGTGCAGTTTATTGATGTGCACGCTAAAACACCGGGTCTGGCGTTCTTTATCCTCGCGCTGACGCTGGAGTTGGTCAGCTTTACCTACCTGAGCTTCCTGATTGTTTCCGGTTCGCTGGTTACCCGCTATGTCAAAACCCGTAAAAAGCTGGCAAAAATTGGCAACAGCCTGATCGGCCTGGTGTTTGTCGGTTTTGCCGCGCGTCTGGCGACCTTGCAGTCCTGAGTTATCAATGCCGGAGAAGGCGGTAACCGCCGTCCGGCAATTCCCTCCCGCTTTTCGCAAATCCTGCGCAATCATTTTACAATTTCTTAAAACAACTGATAGTATACCCCCCTATATCACCGGAGGGCCTATGCCGCATTCACCTGAAGACAAAAAACGCGCATTAACCCGGGTTCGCCGCATTAAAGGGCAGGTTGAGGCGCTGGAGCGCGCGCTGGAGTCCGGCGATTCCTGCCTGACTATCCTGCAACAGATTGCTTCTATTCGCGGGGCCGCCAACGGCCTGATGGGCGAAATGGTCGAAATGCATCTCAAAGACGAACTGGTAAGCGGAGACACTACGCCGGATCAGCGTGCAGTACGCATGACGGAAGTAGGTCATCTGCTACGATCCTATTTAAAATAATCATCACAACGGAAGAGACAGCTATGAAATCACGTGCTGCAGTTGCGTTTGGCCCAGGTCAGCCGCTGAAAATTGTTGAAATTGACGTCGCGCCGCCAAAGAAAGGCGAAGTGCTGGTCAAAATCACCCACACCGGCGTTTGCCATACCGATGCGTTCACGCTGTCTGGCGATGACCCGGAAGGCGTTTTCCCGGCGGTGCTGGGCCATGAAGGTGGCGGCGTGGTGGTTGAAGTCGGTGAAGGCGTCACCAGCCTGAAGCCGGGCGACCATGTTATTCCGCTATATACCGCCGAATGCGGTGAGTGTAAGTTCTGTAAATCCGGTAAAACCAACCTGTGCCAGGCCGTTCGTGCCACCCAGGGCAAGGGCCTGATGCCGGACGGTACCACGCGTTTCTCTTATAACGGCGAGCCGATTTACCACTACATGGGCACCAGCACCTTCAGCGAATACACCGTGGTGGCTGAAATTTCACTGGCGAAAGTGAACCCGCAGGCGCCGCTGGACAAAGTTTGTCTGCTGGGCTGCGGCGTGACCACCGGTATTGGCGCAGTGCACAACACGGCGAAGGTGAAAGAAGGTGATACCGTGGCGGTCTTTGGTCTTGGTGGCATCGGTCTGGCGGTGATCCAGGGCGCGGTACAAGCGAAGGCGGGGCGTATTCTGGCGGTTGATACAAACCCTGAGAAATTTACGCTGGCGGCAGAAATGGGCGCGACCGACTTTATCAACCCGAAAGACTACGATAAGCCCATTCAGGATGTGATCGTCGAAATGACCGACGGTGGCGTGGACTTCAGCTTTGAATGTATCGGCAACGTCAACGTGATGCGTTCCGCGCTCGAATGCTGCCATAAAGGCTGGGGTGAAAGCATCATCATCGGCGTCGCCGGTGCGGGTCAGGAAATCAAAACTCGCCCGTTCCAACTGGTGACCGGCCGTGTATGGCGCGGTTCGGCGTTTGGCGGCGTGAAGGGCCGTACTCAGCTTCCTGGCATGGTAGAGGACGCGATGGCGGGCAAAATTCAGCTTGATCCCTTCATCACTCATCGTCTGCCGCTGGAGCAGATTAACGAAGCGTTCGATCTGATGCATGAAGGCAAATCTATCCGCACCGTGATTCATTTCGGCGATAAATAACGCCCACCTCCCGGTGGGAGTTGTCCCGCCGGGAATATGAAGTGTGACCCGCCTTACGTTTTACATCTTTCCTGATAAGAAATTAGCGGCAATGGCCGATGACTCTGGTACTTACCTCAAGTACAAGAGAGTCAACTCATGGATAAAAAGGCTGCGCCGGTCCGTGCGCAAAAGATCGGTTTCTTACACCACATCCGCCTGGTACCTTTTTTTGGTTCCGTTTTTGGCGGCATTCTGCTGCTTTTTGCCCTGAGCTCGGGGCTGGCTGGCTACTTTATGTGGAAAGCCGATATTGACCAACGTGATGTCACCCATGAGTTACAGGTACGGGTGGGGCTATCCGACAGCGCTAACTATCTGCGCGAAGCACGTCTGATGATGATTCATGCTGGAGCGGACAGCCGTATTGCGGAAATGGACAGCATGAAGAAAAACCTCGCGGCGGCAGCGCACTGGATTCAGCGCTCGCAGGATGGATTTAAGGTTTACACCGACAGAAACGTGAAAACACCGGCAGACCAGGCGTTGGATGGTGAAATGAATCAACGCTATACCGCCTACCTGGAAGGGATGAAACCGATGCTGAAATATGCCCAGAACGGCATGTTTGAAGCGATCATCAACTACGAAAGTGAGCAAGCCCGTGCGCTGGATGACGCCTACAACGAGGTACGATTGAAAGTTATCGATATCCGTACCGCTCGCGCCAATCAATTAGCTGAGATGGCTCACGATCGTACCCGCCTCGGCGTCATCTTTATGATTGGGGCCTTCGTACTGGCTCTCATCATGACGCTACTGACCTTTACCACATTACGCCGCGTGGTTATTCTGCCATTGCAGCGTGCCGGCGTACGTATCGCGCAGATTGCCAGCGGCGACCTGACCATGGCGGATGAACCGGTAGGGCGCAGCGAAATCGGCCAGCTCAATGGTAACCTGCAAAAAATGCAGCATGCGCTGGTGCAGACGGTGGGCACGGTGCGTCAGGGGGCCGAAGAGATCTACCGTGGCACCAGCGAAATTTCAGTCGGTAACACCGATCTCTCTTCCCGTACTGAACAGCAGGCCGCGGCCATTGAACAGACGGCGGCCAGTATGGAACAGCTGACCGCAACGGTGAAACAAAACGCCGATAATGCGCATCATGCCAGCAAGCTGGCGGAAGACGCTTCGGGTAAAGCGTCGCGCGGCGGTCAGTTGGTGTCCGGCGTGGTGGCGACCATGGGCAGTATCTCAACCAGCTCGAAGAAAATTTCGGAAATTACGTCGGTCATCAACAGTATTGCCTTCCAGACCAATATTCTCGCCCTGAATGCCGCGGTCGAAGCGGCGCGCGCGGGCGAGCAGGGCCGCGGGTTTGCGGTGGTGGCCAGTGAAGTGCGCACGCTGGCAAGCCGCAGCGCTCAGGCGGCAAAAGAGATTGAAGGGCTAATTAGCGAGTCTGTCACTTTAATTGAACGCGGCTCAGACGAAGTCGTGCGGGCTGGTTCGACGATGACCGATATTGTGGATGCGGTAAAACGCGTGACCGATATTATGCTGGAGATTGCGGCGGCCTCCGATGAGCAAAACCGTGGTATTCAGCAGGTGAGCCAGGCGGTGACTGAGATGGATAATGTCACTCAGCAAAACGCCTCGTTGGTAGAGGAAGCCTCAGCCGCGGCGGCTTCGCTGGAAGAGCAAGCGGCACGCCTTACCGAAGCCGTCGGGGCGTTCCGTATCCAGCGTAGTGAAAAACATGGGCATGAAAAGTCCAGCGCCAAACCGGCGTTTACGCCGACACGTCCGGCGGTGGCCACTGCGGGTGCGGATAACTGGGAAACGTTCTGATAAACAGAAAAAACCCGTAGCCAAGGGGGCTACGGGGAAGAGGATTACTGCGAATCCGGCAGGGCGTAAGCGATGATGTAGTCACCGCGATCCGGCGACTGGCGTGCGCCTCCGGCGTTAATCACGATGTACTGCTTACCGGTTTTTGGCGAAACATAGGTCATTGGGCCAGACTGGCTGCCGACCGGCAGACGGTCTTTCCAGACCTCTTTCCCGGTTGCGGTGTCAAATGCACGCAGGTAGAAGTCCTGGGTGCCCGCAAAGAACAACAGACCCGATTGCGTTGACAGCGATGCGCCAAGTGTCGGCATGCCGATCGGAATCGGCATATGCATGCGGATACCCAGCGGACCAGTGTCTTCTACGGTGCCAACCGGTACTTGCCACACGATCTTACCGGACTTCAGATCCACTGCCGACATGGTGCCAAACGGCGGTTTCTGACAGGGGATACCCAATGGTGACAAGAAGCGTTCGCGCATCGCGCCGTAGGGGGTACCTTCCATCGGCACGATTCCCATCTCGATACCACTGGCGCCTTTCGCCACGTTTTCACGCGGCACCATATAGTTAGCCAGGCCCAGGCGCATATCGTTAACGAACATCAGGCTATTGTTCGGATCAACCGACACGCTGCCCCAGTTCATACCGCCCAGTGACCCCGGATATTGCAGGGAACGGTCGACGCCCGGCGGGGTGAAAATCCCCTGATGGCGCATTTCTTTAAACTGAATACGGCATAGCAGCAAGTCCACCGGGGTTGCGCCCCACATATCGGACTCTTTCAACTGCTCGTTGCCGATCATCGGCATGCCGACGGAGTAAGGCTGCGTTGGAGAATAGCGCTCGCCATGCACGTTGCCCGCCGGAACCGGGCGCTCTTCAACTTTGGCGACCGGCTCGCCGGTTTCGCGATTGAGCATGAAGATCATGCCTTGCTTGCTGGTTTGTACCAGTACCGGCGTGGTGCTGCCTTTACCGTCTGGCAGATCGTACAGCAGCGGTTGCGAAGGCAGGTCGAAGTCCCACAGGTCGTGGTGTGTGGTTTGATAGTGCCAGCGGACTTTACCGGTTGTAGCGTCAACTGCGACGATGGAGGAACTGTATTTATCGTCCAGCGCGGTACGTTCACCGGCCCAGAAATCCGGAGTGGCGTTACCGGTTGGCAGATAAATGAGATTCAGTTTCGCGTCATAGGACATCGCAGACCAGACGTTCGGCGTACCGCGGGTGTAGGTCTGGCCTTCCGGCGGCAGGCCCGTCAGATTCGGGTTACCTGGATCCCAGGCCCAGGCCAGCTTGCCGCTACGTACGTCGTACGCGCGAACCACGCCCGGCGGTTCATCGGTAGAGAAGTTATCCGCGACTCGGCCACCCACCACCACCACATTACCCGCGACCAGCGGTGTGGATGTTTGCTGATAGTAACCCGGTTTGACTTCGCCCATACCGACGCTCAGGTCCACAATACCGTGGTTGCCAAAGTCTTCGCACAGCTTGCCGTTATCGGCGTTGATGGCGATCAGGCGCGCATCGGTGGTTGGCAGGAACAGGCGGCGCGGACAGGCGGCTGGCTGCGCTGTGCTCTGCGGCGCGTTCAGCACCTGCGTATCTTCAAAGTAGCCCAGACCACGGCAGCGTTGCCAGTTCGGCGCGGTGGCTTTCGAATCATAGCGCCACTTCTCTTTACCGGTATCGACATCCAGCGCCAGTACTTTGCTATACGGTGTACAGACAAACAGGGTATCGCCTACCTGCAACGGCGTGTTCTGATCTTCCGCACCTGAACCATTGCTCAACGGGATATCACCGGTGTGGGCAGTCCAGGCCACCTGCAGTTTATTGATGTTCTGCTTGTTAATCTGATCCAGGGCAGCAAAACGGTCACCATGGGTGGTATTACCCCAATGTTCCCAGTTTTTCTGCTCTTCACCGGCGGCTACCGGTTTAACCGGCACCGCTTCGGTAGCAGAAACCAGCGTTTGTGGCTTGAACATACCACCAATGCTTGCCAGCAGCGCGACAGCAATGACCGCCGCAAGGGCAAACGGCAGGCCTTTTTTAGCTGGCTGGGCGGTAGACATAAACGGCCAGACCAGCGCACAGAGGAAAGCCAGCACGCCAAAGGCAAACAGACGTGAGAAAAGCGGCCAGAAATCCCAGCCTGCATCGCTGATGGACCAAACGATCGCGACGATAAAGGCCAGCGCGTACAGCACAATGCCGCCGCGGCGATGACGAGCGATCAGGATGGCGCTGACCACCATCACCAGCCCCATCAGGGCAAAGAACCAGGTGCCGCCCACGGAGGCAAGTTTTGCCCCCAGGGCACCAATCGCCAGACCGATGAGCGCCATCAGCCCGATAAGAAGCCACTGCAAGATTCGGGGGAATCCTCGCGGCACGTTGCCAGTAGCCATACTGTTCTCCTTTCGACAGCATAAAATGCACGCGACTGAACCAAGTGCAACAATGGTGTCGCTATGTTGTTTTGAATGAAGCTATGAATTATTTCAAAT
>NZ_JANEWH010000240.1:0-2809 GCF_028069715.1 Kluyvera sp. Awk 3
CAATAGAACAGATCTCTAAATAAAAAGATCTTCTTTTTAATACCCAGGATCCAGACGCTTTCTCCATCGACTAAAGTTGAGTAGAATCCACGCCCGGACTTCAATCCATTTAAAAACCGCAGTACGCGAGGCAAACCACCATGTTTTATCAGGATCCTTTTGACGTCATCATCATTGGCGGGGGTCATGCAGGCACTGAGGCCGCGATGGCCGCAGCGCGAATGGGTCAGCAGACCCTGCTTTTGACACACAATATCGACACTCTGGGGCAGATGAGCTGCAACCCGGCGATTGGCGGCATTGGGAAGGGACACCTGGTAAAAGAAGTGGATGCGCTCGGCGGCCTGATGGCAACGGCGATCGACCACGCCGGCATTCAGTTTAGGATACTAAACGCCAGTAAAGGCCCGGCCGTTCGCGCCACTCGCGCTCAGGCGGATCGCGTGCTCTACCGTCAGGCGGTCCGTACTGCACTGGAGAACCAGCCTAACCTGATGATCTTCCAGCAGGCGGTTGAAGATCTGATTGTCGAAAACGATCGTGTTGTTGGCGCTGTCACCCAGATGGGCCTCAAATTCCGTGCAAAAGCGGTCGTGCTGACCGTCGGGACCTTCCTGGACGGCAAAATCCATATTGGCCTGGATAACTACAGCGGTGGCCGCGCAGGCGATCCGCCATCTATCCCGCTGTCCCGTCGCCTGCGCGAACTGCCGCTGCGCGTCAGCCGCCTGAAAACCGGGACGCCGCCGCGAATTGACGCGCGCACCATCGATTTCAGCGTATTGGCTCAGCAAAACAGTGATGACCCAATGCCGGTCTTCTCGTTCCTTGGCGAAGTGTCTCAGCACCCGCGCCAGATGCCGTGCTACGTCACGCATACCAACGAGAAAACCCATGACGTGATCCGTAATAACCTCGATCGTAGCCCGATGTATGCTGGCGTGATCGAAGGCATCGGCCCGCGCTACTGTCCGTCGATCGAAGACAAAGTCATGCGCTTTGCCGATCGTAACCAGCACCAGATCTTCCTGGAGCCGGAAGGGCTAACCTCCAACGAAATTTACCCGAACGGTATCTCCACCAGCCTGCCGTTTGACGTGCAGATGCAGATCGTCCGCTCGATGCAGGGGATGGAAAACGCGAAAATCGTCCGTCCAGGCTATGCTATTGAGTACGATTTCTTCGACCCGCGCGACCTGAAACCGACGCTGGAAAGCAAATTTATCCACGGTCTGTTCTTTGCTGGCCAGATCAACGGCACCACCGGCTACGAAGAAGCCGCGGCACAGGGGCTGCTGGCGGGTCTGAACGCCGCACGGTTGTCCGCCGATAAAGACGGCTGGGCGCCGCGTCGCGATCAGGCTTATCTCGGCGTGCTGGTGGACGATCTCTGTACACTGGGGACAAAAGAACCGTACCGCATGTTCACCTCCCGCGCCGAATATCGTTTGATGCTGCGTGAAGACAACGCCGATCTGCGCTTGACCGAAATCGGTCGCGAGTTGGGGATGGTGGATGACGTTCGTTGGGCGCGTTTCAACGAGAAGCTGGAAAACATCGAGCGCGAGCGTCAGCGTCTGAAGTCGACCTGGGTAACGCCATCGGCGGAATCAGCAGCCGAAGTGAATGCTCACCTGACTGCACCGCTGTCTCGCGAAGCCAACGGTGAAGATCTGCTGCGTCGTCCGGAAATGACCTACGAGCAGCTGACCTCCCTGACGCCGTTCTCTCCTGCGCTGAAAGATGCTCAGGCGGCAGAGCAGGTGGAAATCCAGGTGAAATACGAAGGTTACATCGCGCGTCAGCAGGATGAGATCGAAAAACAACAGCGCAATGAAAACACGCTGCTGCCGGCCACCCTCGACTATCGTCAGGTGAACGGGCTTTCGAACGAAGTCATTGCCAAGCTCAACGATCACAAACCGGTTTCGATCGGCCAGGCATCGCGTATCTCCGGGATCACCCCGGCGGCGATCTCGATTCTGCTGGTATGGCTGAAAAAACAAGGTCTGCTGCGCCGCAGCGCCTGATTACCGCCCAGGCGGCTCTTCTGGCGAGCATCTTACGCTCGCCCTCTTGATTCATCGGCCCGGTACGCGTCATGCTACCGGGCAGTTATTTTCTGATAGGGTCATCAACGTGCTCAACAAACTTTCTCGTCTGCTGGATGAAGCAGGTATTTCGCTCACCGATCACCAGAAAAATCAGCTTGTTGGCTATGTCGATATGCTGCACAAGTGGAACAAAGCGTACAACCTGACGTCGGTACGCGATCCAAACGAGATGCTGGTGCGCCACATCCTCGACAGCATCGTGGTGGCGCCGTCGCTGAAAGGTGAACGCTTTATTGATGTCGGCACCGGGCCGGGTCTGCCGGGTATTCCGCTGTCTATCGTTCTTCCGGATGCGCACTTTACGCTTCTCGATAGTCTGGGCAAGCGCGTTCGTTTCCTGCGCCAGGTTCAGCATGAGCTTGCGCTGACTAACATCACGCCGGTACAGAGTCGTGTTGAAGAGTTTCCGGCCGAGCCGCCGTTTGATGGCGTTATCAGCCGCGCCTTCGCCTCGCTGAACGACATGGTGAGCTGGTGCCATCACCTGCCGGGTGAAGAAGGTCGTTTTTATGCACTTAAAGGCCAGTTGCCTGAAGATGAGATTACGCAGCTTCCGCCGCAGTTCAGCGTCGAATCCATTGTGGAATTGCGGGTTCCTCAGCTGGAAGGGGAGCGTCATTTGGTGATTATTGCACCAAAGAAAATTTAATATTTATCAAAAAAAGTAGAAAAAAAATGCGGTCTCTGGTGTTAAC
>NZ_JANEWH010000241.1:0-2804 GCF_028069715.1 Kluyvera sp. Awk 3
TAGCATGCTATGTATATTATATAGCATGCTATGAAAGCGAAAAGCAACCTTCAATGGGCACCAGAAACCCAGATAACGTTCTGGATAAACCAGGCTTCACGCCTGCTTACACGCACGTTTGAACATCATCTCAGGCCGTATAACTTTGGTATGGCTTATCTCCCTGTCGCTATCGCGTTGGAAGAAAACGGAGAGATGCAGCAGAAACAACTCGCTGAATATGCAGGGGTAGAACAACCTACAATGGCGGCATTGCTGGTACGAATGGAGCGCGATGGATTGATTACCCGTAGACCTAATCCTGTCGACAAAAGGTCAAGCTACATCTCGCTCACACGACAAGCACAGCTAGCGCTGCCCAAAATAAAAGAAAAACTTTATGAAGTGGTCGAGCAGGCTTCCAGTGGCATGACTGAAGAGGAGTGCGGCTTACTCCAGTCATCTTTACAACGAATGATAAAAAACCTTGAATCGCATGAATAAGTACGGCGATGAATACAGCAAGCGCATCTGATTAGCCCCTACTTTCACGAGTAGCGACTCATAGGAAGATTATGCTCGAGCTGCCGAGCATAATCTCCCCACCAGACCTGAGTTTTCCTGCGCCAGCAAGAAGTTCCATCCCCTCAATCTTCCTGCGACATGGTTTCCACCTGGCGCAGAAAATAAACCAGCCAGCGGCAATGCCTCATTCACCTGCTAACTGCGTATCAGAGTACCTCTTCTATCACCCATACGCTGACGCTGCCGCCGTTACAGGTAAAGGTCGCACTGCCTTCTGCGTCGGTCTCCACCACTTCCTCACGGTTATTCAGAAAATCCTTCCAGCGTTTATGGGCATAATTTCCCCCCAGCGACAGCGTTTTTTCTCCCTCATCGCCGTTGGAGAGCACCACCACGCAGCCGGGCATTTCATCGGTGCCGCTGCGGCTAAATGCGATGCAGTTAGGGTGATCGAACCACAGCGTTTGAACGCCATGCGCAAACCGCTGACGCGCGAGGATCAGCTCATGCAGCTGTTCAATAACCGGCATATCGATAGTGTAAGTTTCGCCATCACCGCCAGTGTCCTCATAGTGCGCGCCAAACAGATCCGGATAAAAAACCGAAGGCACACCGTTTTCACGTAACAGGATGAGCGCATAGGCAAGCGGTTTAAACCACGCCTCCACCGGGGCCTCCAGCGCCTGAAGCGGCTGGGTGTCATGGTTGGCGACCAGCGTCACCGCATGGAACGGATCGGCCTCAACCAGCGTCGCGGTGAAAATCTGGCTCATGTCATAGTCGCGACCCATGCGGGAAGCCTCGTGGAAGTTCATCTGCAACGGGGCGTCAAACAGCATCGTTTTTCCCTCAACCTGAGCGATATACTGCTGCAATTTATCCACATCGTGAGACCAGTATTCCGCCACAATGAACAAAGGTTCAGGCGCCACTTCTTGTATATGCTCAATCCATTGCTTATAGAACCAGGCGGGAATATGTTTAACCGCATCAAGACGAAAACCGTCGCAATGCGTTTGTTCGAGCATCCAGCGCGCCCAGTATTTAAGCTCTTCGGTAACGGCCTGATTACGGAAATCAACGTTCTCGCCCATCAGATAATCAAAGTTACCCATTTCGTCATCGACCTGGTCATTCCAGCCTTCACCGGTATAGTCGTTAACGATTTTGAAAATGCCGTCCTCGTCAGGATTCTCGATATGGTCGATGCCGCTAAAGCATTTGAAATCCCAGATAAACTGCGAGTACTTTCCTTCGCGCGCGGGGAATGAATAGCGGGTCCATGCCTCGCACTCGATGATCTCTTCATCAATTTGGGTTCGATCGTCGGCGTTAACACGCTGTACGCGAATATGCTCCTTCTCATCCGCCCCCATCTTATGGTTCAACACCACGTCCATCAGCACCGCAATATTATGCTGTTGCAGTGCATCAATCGCCTGGAGTAACTGGGCTTTATCCCCATATTTTGTGGCAACCGAACCTTTCTGCTCAAACTCCCCCAGGTCAAAAAGATCATAGCTGTCATAGCCAACGGAATAACCACCGGAGGCCCCTTTGCTGGCGGGCGGCAACCAGATCATATTAATGCCAATCTCATGCAAGTTCGGGGCAAGGGCTGCGACCTCTGGCCACAATTCACCGCCAGCGGGGTAATACCAGTGAAAGCATTGTAATAAGGTGGGGTTGCGCATACCTGTTCTCCGTTGAAGGCGACACAAAAACTATAAGAGGGAAATCCACAGGTTGCGAGAATCTGGCCATATGGTCTCCTTACCAGACATGACGTTCTCACTACGCATGATGCGCGCATATTTGACATATCCCATAGCGAGCAAGAAACCATTCCGGGCTTAATCCAGGCTCTATCCGCAATAAAAACTGTCAATAAACTGACAACGAGATAGTCGTTTTATCCATAAACGTCATGAAAAAAACGCTACTTTGACGAAGCGCAAAACATCGCGTTTTCGATCGCGCTATTAATTCACACCGCCAATCTATACCGTCTTGACATGTGAAAGGAGGAGACGATGAAAACCTACGATCGTAACCGTAACGCTATCACGCTCGGCACCCGTGTGATGATTGCCAATAAAGGCGCAACCGGCGTGATTACCGCTATCCATGGTGAAGGTAAAACCGCTGAGCAGCTGCGTCGTGAGAGCTGTGTAGAGATTGACGGCTGTGACGGGACGTTCTGCCCGGTTGATTTGATCCGCCTGGGTCTTAACTGATACGGCAACCGTTTGAGGCCACCCCGGTGGCCTTATTTGTTTTAAGCCGCCCGAGTGAAAAAC
>NZ_JANEWH010000242.1:0-2710 GCF_028069715.1 Kluyvera sp. Awk 3
CTCATTACACTCCGTTACTCTACGCCACTCACATCATTTAATAACAATGAATAACCAAATCATTAGCGCTATCATTTCAATACTCACTTAACATTAACTTTTCGCTACCAGATTCAATGTGACGGTTTGTGTTACCAGCTCTGGTACTAAACTTAATTAACCCAAAAGAATCATCATAAAATACGCAACGTTAAATACTGATGGCTATCAATGGGTTATCAAGGTGAACCAGACAGGAGATCCTCGTAATGAGATTTACGTGCAATATCGATACTGGATTTGCCCCTATAGCAGATGCATGCATAAAAACGATGTCATTACTGCTTCAATAAATACGACCCTCACGTCACTCAGGAAAACACACTCCTGTGCCTCGCAACGCCGTAACACGGTCAACTAATCCGATCTATTCACTTCTCTATCTCAGACATGTAAGGATTTTTACTGCCTTACAGGGGCGTTGCTGCTTTAATAACCAGACAATTAATGTGTATATAAACAATCCTGAACGCAGGAGGAAGGTTATGCATAACGACAGGCTTTTACGCTTACGCCAGGTGGAAGAAAAAATCGGCCTTGGTAAATCGTGGATTTACCAGCAAATACGCCTGCAACAATTTCCATCTTCTATCCGACTCAACAATCGCCATGTCGCCTGGCTGGAAAGTGAGGTGGATAAATGGATCCGCCAGCGTATCCACCTTACCCGCGATGTCTGAATGCCGGAGGTAAATTATGTGCGCCTCACATCTGTTCAACCGCTGGCTTCAGGGTACACCGGGCTCTGCAGAACAGGACATGGTTCAGCTCTGTCTGGAGAAAATCCAGCCGTTCTCCCTCAATCCCCGCGTCACCCGCAATCCCGGCTATGACGTACTGAAAGCGTCAATTCTTGCCCGCGGGCTGGATAACCCGCCGGTGTTGACCCGTCGCCCCGGTGATGAAAAATATATGCTCGCCAGCGGCGGGAATACGCGCCTCGCCATCCTCAATGAACTGTGGCAGGAGACGCAGGATGAGCGGTACCACCGCGTCTGCTGGCCGTTCAGACCGTGGCCGGAAACGCTGTCACTGCAGCAAGGCGAAGTTCAGTGTCTAATCGGCCACCTGGCCGAAAGCGACCTGCATCACGGATTAATGTTTATCGAACGGGCGGAAGGTATTCTGCACCTACGCGATCTTTACAGTGAAGCAGGCATTAACTGCACGACGCAACTGGCACTGGCGGAGCAACTGACCCGCGACGGCTATCCCGTCAGCCAGTCGCAAATCAGCCGAATGTTACAGACCGTCGACTGGCTGCTGCCCTGCATCCCCAATGCGCTGTACGGTGGCCTTACACGGCGCGTTATCGATCGTCTGCTGGCGCTACGCAGCGCAGCAGAACAGGTCTGGGCAAAACTGATGCCGCCGGAGCGCCAGACGGAGTTTGCTGGCCTGTTCAGTGCCGCTCTCACCACCTTCGACGGTGAACCGGAGGGCGTGGTACCGCAACTGGTACAGGACGAACTACTCGGCGAGATGAGCTGTCGCAGCGGCATCAGCTGGAATACATTGCTGGCGGAACTGACCGATGGTCAGAGCAGGCGGCAGGCGCTGCTGGGGCCTCCGGCCGAAAAGGTCCTCTGGCCGCCACCGCCGGAAACGGAAAAAGCACCACTACCAGAGCCTGAGCCACCGACTGAACCCGCTGTGCCCGGCGAGCCAGGGCCCTCACCGCTGGTACATACGGCACGGTCGCTGTGTGCCTGCTGGGGACTGGACACCTGTATCCACCCGGACGACAGCGCTCCGGCGGGTTTCACCCTCGCGCCCTGCCACGATTTTCCCCATCCAGCGGCACAGCGCTGTTATCAGGTGCTGGCCGCCCTGAATGGCGACACCAGCACGCCGATGCCCGCCCTGGAGCTTCTGCTGTCAGCAGACTACGACAACGCGCAGATCCAGCAATTGATGCAGCTTATCAGCCTGTGCCGCCAGCGGCGGCTGCGGGAGGTTCGCCATGACGCCCTCAGTTAACCAGGCCGTACTCATTCACATTGTCCAGGCGCTGAAGGAGGGGCAGATCCGCTACTGCGAATCGCTCGGCTTCAGCCCGCAGGAGCTGTGCGAGCTGACGCGCCTCACCGCCGACGACATCCTGTTTCTCAGCAACAGCGCGGTGCAGTTTATCACCACCCACATTGACCACGAAATGCTGGGCCGGATGCTGGCGAGGATGGAGCAGGAGCGGCTGTTCCAGCAGCGTCTGGAGGAAGCCCTGTCGCTGGGCGCGTCCATCGAGTTCATCAACCACTACTTTGGCCTTTCCACGCCGGAGGTCTGCGCCCGGCGGCGGCTGATTGGCCTGTTTGTCCGCCAGGGGCGCAACAATGCTCCGGATGAGCAGATGGAGACGCTGGTGTGGAACGAGTGGCAGAAGACGGGCGTGAACAAGCTCGACTCACCCGAAGCGCTGACCGCCATGATGGCAATGGCCCGCGAACACGATCTGTCGCTGACGGTCATCTGGAACCTGCTGCGCCAGTGGACTCAGGAGAAGCTGCTGCATGAAGAGTGACGATCGGCTGCTGTTTCTCGGCAACCCGCAGCAGAGCGTGCCAAAGCGCCTGCTGCTGGCGCGCAACCTCTCCCCGCGCGACAAGTTCACGTGGCAACTGCTGCGCCTGCACGCCCGCGACGACGGCAGCGGCGTCTTTCCCTCCTACAA
>NZ_JANEWH010000243.1:0-2695 GCF_028069715.1 Kluyvera sp. Awk 3
TTACAAAACCTGCAGATGCTCAAATGAAAAAAATACTCATAAACTTCTTAGCATTAATTACATCCTCTGCCATTTTTCTGGCTATCACATTCTTCATGTTAGGCGCACCTATTACAAATTCGCTGCGCATTAAATCGTTCTTTAACGGTTTAGTTTTCGCATTTGGTTGGGAATTTGGAATACCAACCACCGCATCAATACTGCTGGCGGTACTCACCACGTTGGCATTGCTAGTTCTTCCCTTTGTCATAATCAGGAAAATACTCTGCGCCATTATCAAGCCCACCTGAAGATGAGCTTTGGAATGGCTACCAGGCTAAGAACCTAACTTACAGCTAACTCCATGACGATTCAATAACCGGAAGTGAACGCTTGTGTATCGTCTGTCCATACACGCAGAATACGATAGGGGGGCTCACCTTTATCGCCAGCACTAGTAAACGCAGCGCTTCGATGCAGTTGGTTAGCCGAAATATACAGCCAGTGTTGATCGCCAAACTGAACGCTGTCAGGCCAGTCAAGCAGCGCTGAGCGCACCAGCGGGATCAGTTTCCCTTTACTATCCATCATATCAACACCGTTATTATTCAGATTAGTAAAGTAATGTCTGCCCTGCGCAGAAATAGCGGCGCCATCTGAAACCGGTTTTGTACCTACGGAACGAATATGTTGAGCAATGGCTTTATCATCAGCCTTCTGCAGGTACTCAGTATCAATTTCATACCAGGTGGTACCGTTCATTGCGCCAAAAAATAAGGTTTTACCATCTGCGGAAAGTGTTATTGGATTCACGCCGACCGAAGCTGGCTTGCCATTAAACAGAGTATCCTGACCATCAATATGCATCACCGCCGATTTTTCACTTTGCAATGCAGGATGGCCGGAAAAACGGCTGGCTTTTTTACTGGCGATATTAACGGTAATCAGTCCAGGATTACTGATATCTGCCAGATAGATCCACCCACCGCGTGCATCAACAACCAAATCCTGAATAAAACTACCACGAGGCGCGATAGTGTCATCCAGTTCGATGGTCATCAGGTGCTTACCACTTTTTATGTCAAAGCTAATTATACGCGTTTTGCCAGAGTTTAGCCCCATATCTACCAGCCATAAGCGATTTTGCGCGTCGCGTGTAATACCTAATGGTGTATCAATTTGGTGAGATAAACTTTGGCCTTCGTTCTTTTGCCAGGAGTCATCGGGCCAGGCTTTCCAAGTCTCTTTTCCCGTGATCTCAATCAGACGCCAGCGTGAGGGGCGATCCAAAGGATGTACCGTTGCAAATACGCGGCCATCATCAGAGACAGTGACATTTCCCGGCCGAATATTCAGCGCAGCGACAACTTCCAGATCACCTTTTTTAAACTGTGTCTCAGCAAATGTAGCAGTTGAATTAGATATCAGTACAGATAATAAGGTGGCGATTAACGTTTTCTTATTCATTTCATTCTCCATAACCAGGTAAAAACATCATGGGCAAAGACAGTGTTTAAAACAAAGTCAATAAAAATTGACTTACACTGCATTGAGCAACAGATATGTAACTATTGTCCTGTGCCATGGTAAACAGGCCTGTAGGGAAGAAAAACCCTGTGACAGAGACAGCTGTTATACTCAAAAAAAGAAAATTCCCCTGAGGATTAACGCCATTTTCATTACCGTTCCTGGTAGGAATGATGCCTGTTATTCTCTTTATTGACGACTGGTTAATGCAGTGAAAAAAACGCCAAGGCAAATAAGTATCAGCCCGCTAATAAATAAAGGTGATAATTGATTTTGCAGCCACAAGGCGGAGGCAAACGCACCAATAATCGGTACGCCAAGGGTAAAGTTGGACATGGCAAACGTAGTAATACGTCGACCATATTCAGAAGAGATCACGAAACAGAAAGAGGTTGCGACGGGACCAATAAACAGTAACTGCCACAGTAAGCCATGTGTGATGTGAATATCAGACACTGGACGCTCGAACAGCACGGCGACAATCCCCAATAAAACCGACGCTATTAACATCTGCCAGGGCGCAAGTTGCAGCGGTGTGGAGACCCAACGATGATGGCGAACATGATAAATCACAATTGACCAGGCCATTGCACAAATCAGTAATAACAATGCCGCTAAGAGACTGTAATGATCCCAGCGCATCTCCGATGGCGAACAAATCAGCGCCACCCCGGAGAGTCCGGCCATCAATGCCAGCAACTGCCCACGACCCGGGCGAACTCTCAGCATAATAGCCGTCAACAATATACTCCATAACGGCGTGGTATAAGCCAACAAAACCGCTCGACTGGTGTCCGTATATTGCATCGCAATCATCCCCAATCCGGTAAACAACATCATTTGCAGAATCCCAACACTAAGGATAACAGGCCAGTCCTGACCAACCGGTAAGCGGAGTTTCCCCCTGAAAGCCACAAAAGCAAACAAACAAATTCCGGCCGTTGTAAAGCGTAATGTCGCCAGCCAAAGTGGCGGAACGCTATCCAGAGCCTGACGCGTAACCGGCCAACTGGTTCCCCACAGGACAACCATCACCGCAAGCCAGCCCAGCGTGTGCATTTTCGTCCTAGATGAGTGGCAAACGCTCGCACTTTCACAATTTTGTATGGACATAAGACGGACTCCTGATAGCAGAAACGACCGTACCATGTTAATTTCTTTATCAGGGTAGATTAGTTCTATATTGACC
>NZ_JANEWH010000244.1:0-2672 GCF_028069715.1 Kluyvera sp. Awk 3
CTGAAACGTCTTCAGACGCTTCAGGGAGGAAACTTCGCAAAGATGGCTCGTGTTTACTCGCTGGTGTTATATCTTTCCCAGAAGGTCGTACAGAAGCTGACTGGAAAGCATTTAGAGATGACTCTATTAAATATTTAAAAGAAAAATATGGTGAGAATTTAAAATCTGTTATAGAGCATAGAGATGAAGCATTTAAACATATTCATTTTTACTCTGTTCCAAAACCCGGACAAAAGTTTGAAGATATCCATGATGGAAAAAAAGCTGTATTAGAAGCCAAAAAAGGAAACTCAAAAATACTTAAAGGCGATCAAAATAGAGTCTATATTCAAGCTATGAAAGAGTTTCAAGAAGACTTTTATAAAGAAGTAGCTATAAAACACGGAATGACCAAAACCGGGCCAAAGCGTGAACGCTTGACCCGTGAACAATGGAAAGCAAGAAAAGAATATGCTTTAAAGCAATCAGAAGAAATGAAAAATATTAGTCTATTAAAAAATCAAGCTATTCAGGAAGGTAAAAAAGAAGGTTTTGACTATTCAGTAGAACAGTCAAAAGGCTGGGGCTGGATCGCAAAAATAGGAGCTAAATATAAATATTACACTGATGGCTTTAAAAAAAAGTTAGAGGAAAAAGATGAAGAAATAGGAGTTATCAAAAACCAAAGGAATGAACAACAAAAAAAGCATAGAGCATTTAAAAAAGAATATTACTCTCAAAAAAAAGAAACAGAAAAAGCAGTGAAAGAAAAAAAAGAAAAATCAAAAGAAGTCTACTTTCTGAATAATGAAAATAAAGAGCTTAAAAAAAATAATGATATTTTAGAAGTAGAAAACTTATCATTGAGAGAAGAGAATAAAGAACTACAGCAGTATAAAATAACAAGTAAAAAAATGAGAGATCGTTTTCCTGATCAGTATAAGGCTATGGAAGCTGAAATAAGTAAACCAAGACCAAAAGGTGAAAGCTATGAGCAGAAACCTACTCAACAGAACGTTCTACAGGAAGAAGACAGGAAAAACCCCAGATTTCGAATGTAGAACATTCATCTCTTGCCGCCTCTGTGGTGTATGAGACACCACTAAAAGCGGCCTGACAGTCAAAGACTGGCAGATATAGGGATTTATCCCAAAAAAAGCAGTTTGCACGCAGGTGGTTACCTTTAAATATCAATAACTTATAAAGAAAAAATGCAAATGCATTGATATGATTTGATGCTAAAACGATAAGAAAAATATCAATATGACATTAACAGTAACCGTGAGAACTGCAGGAGCTTGCTCCTGTGGTTCGAGGGGTTGGCCAGCCCGGCGAGGGCGGTTTTGAAGTTTCCTTTCTTATGTTCTTATTTATCTTACTTCTTACACACCACTCTAAGCCTACTCCCACAAGGCTTCCATCACTAAAAAGTTGGTAAATCCACAAACTTTAGTTTGTCACTTTACCAACCTTTAGTTGGTCGATTTACCAACCATAGTTTGTGCATTTACCAACTCTAGCTTTGTGAACTTCCGTTCAAAAAAGTGGAAAAAGTTTGTTATTTTTAAACTTTTTCTATTGACTTATATTTGTGATCGGTTAAAACATATATATCAGAATATAAAAAAAGGAGATTATTATGATAACTAAAAGTAGAGTTCACGAAAATGTTGAAGATATAACTGAAGTTTTAAATAGTAAAAAAATAAAAGATAAAATAGATGAAATGCAAGAACGTGGAGATGTTAAAGCTACAGTAATAATACAAGATGATAAGAAAATAAGTTTGAAAAATGAGTTTGTAATATTATTTTTAGAAAACTTTGATCGTTTAATAACAGAGTTAAAAATCAATACTTCTGAGCTTCGTGTATTGATTTATATTTTAAAGAAAATGGAGTTTGGTAACTTGGTTTCATTATCTCAAGCATCTATAGTTAAAGCATTAGATATGAATAAATCAAATGTCTCTATTATATTTAAAAAGCTTTTAGCTAAAGATGTTTTAATAAAAGATGAAGACGGTAATATGTACGTAAACTCTAATATTGTAATGAAAGGGTTAAAACATAAACTATCAGGGAAAAATAAAGAGAACTTACAGAAGTCTCAAAAGCAAACAGATTTATTTGATAAATCACATTAATAAAAAACTAAATATACTAGCGCGCTACGCTTGCTGAATCCCCAAACATCATAAATCATAGATTTATAATGTCTGGGGATTTCTGTTTTTTGTCTTTAGCCTCCGGCAAGACCGACGCTTATCGTTAGATAAGCATAGTCGGTCTCTATGCTTTACTAGCAAGCTTATTTCTGTTAGTTACAAACTATAGGAGAATATATATTTAGGAGGAACCTATGAGCTATCAGTTCATTCATATTGAGTCATATGCAAGAGTTGGATCAAATCAAAAAGGGAAAAGTACAAAATGGAATATTCATCAGATCGCAGGTGAAGCTATGCGAAATGATGAAGACTGTAAACACGTAGAGCATCCACAAGAACCTACAGTTCTTTTTGGTGTGGATGCTTATGCAGCTGCAGATATGGCTCAAAAATGGGCTGAAACGTCTTCAGACGCTTCAGGGAGGAAACTTCGCAAAGATGGCTCGTGTTTACTCGCTGGTGTTATATCTTTCCCAGAAGGTCGTACAGAAGCTGACTGGAAAGCATTTAGAGATGACTCTAT
>NZ_JANEWH010000245.1:0-2646 GCF_028069715.1 Kluyvera sp. Awk 3
AGAATGGACACTCTCCGCCAGCATCCGCTATTTTCCCGCAAGAACGTTGTCTACCTCTGTGCCGCTTTCTGCTGTCTGCTGTGGGGCAGTGCTTATCCGGCGATCAAGAGCGGATACGAAATTTTCCAGATTGCTGCCGACGATATCCCGACTAAAATCGTTTTTGCCGGCTACCGCTTTCTGTTTGCCGGACTGCTGCTGTTGCTGCTGGCGATGGCGCAGCGAAAGCCTATCGCACGTTTAAGCCCGCGCCAGTTCGGCCAGCTCACGCTGCTGGGGCTCACGCAGACCTCGCTACAGTACATCTTCTTCTACATCGGTCTGGCCTTCACCACGGGGGTGAAAGGGTCCATCATGAATGCGACCGGAACCTTCTTCAGCGTGCTGCTGGCACACTTCATCTACCAGAACGACAAACTCAGCTATAACAAGACGCTGGGCTGTATTCTCGGGTTTGCCGGGGTGATGGTGGTGAACTTCAACAGCGGCCTGATGGACTTCAGCTTTAGCCTGCTGGGCGATGGTTCGGTGGTGCTGGCGGCGTTTATCCTGTCGGCGGCATCGCTGTACGGTAAGCGCATTTCCCAGACGGTCGACCCGACGGTAATGACCGGCTATCAGCTGGCGATTGGCGGCCTGGCGCTGGTGATTGGCGGCTACCTGAGCGGCGGCACGCTGACCTTCCACGGTCTCTCCTCGGTGGCGATTCTCGGCTACCTGACGCTGCTCTCCTCGGTGGCCTTTGCGCTGTGGAGTATCCTGCTTAAGTACAACCGCGTCGGGATGATCGCGCCGTTTAACTTCCTGATTCCGGTATCGGGGTCGGTGCTATCGGCAATTTTCCTCGGGGAAAATATTCTCGAATGGAAATATGCGATTGCGCTGGTGCTGGTATGTTCGGGGATTTGGTGGGTGAATAAGGTTAAGCGGTAACGCCTGATAGCGCTGCGCTTATCAGGCTTACGTTTACCGCGTGTGTAGGCCGGATAAGGCGCAGCCGCCATCCGGCACTGTGTGTGTTTAGCGGGCGCGAATAAAGCTGCCGTCCGCCTGACGGGTAAACAGCACCTGCCCGTTATCGGATTCAATGGTCAGCCCGGTCACCACGCCGTTGGCGTTCTTACGAATCTGTACCTTTTGTCCGTTTTTGAGGTTGCTGAGCGGTTTGCCTGCCCCTTCTACCTGCGCCATCGCGTAAACGTCAGTCGGCGGCAGATTGTTGTCGCGGAACAGCTGCGCCATCGTTTTCCCTGCCTCAACCTGATAGGTTCGCCATTCGGTACTGCTGCTGCTTTCCTGGTACGGCTGAGTGCGCGAAACAGGGGCCTGCTCTTGTTCATTTGGCTGCTCTTCCTGCACCGGCTCGGGTGCAACCGGGGCGACCTGGTCGAGGTCGTTAGACGGCGTCACCAGTTGGGCATGCAAAGGCTGCGCGTCGGGCTGCGGCTGTGACTGCGACTGGAAGTCGAGCTGTGCGGTACGGCTGACCGGCGTCACCGGGGCGTCGTCAGCGGAAGGCAACAGGAACCCGACAATGATGGCCAGGGCAGCGACAATCACACCTCGGCGGTGTGCAAGCGGCAACGGATCCAGGATGCGAAGATTGTCCGGCGCGTGCCAGATCTTCTCCAGCAAAGGTTTTAGTTCAAATCTCCCGGGCATGGCTCTCCTCCTGCTCCGTGTCATTGCTATCCATTATAGATAACTGCCTGATGAACGTGCTAAAGCGTTCTCTCATCATATCCTATGGGCGATCGGTATTGTTTCTTTTTCCCGGCAATTTGTCATCTTTCCTGACACAAAGTTTTACCCTGTGCGGCGTGGCTGCTATGCTGCCCGCTACTTTATACCCGAAGAAAGGAAAGACGATGGCCACCCCGACTTTTGACACCATTGAAGCACAGGCAAGCTACGGTATCGGCCTGCAGGTAGGACAGCAGCTAAGCGAGTCCGGTTTGCAGGGTTTACTGCCGGAAGCACTGGTTGCCGGTATCGCCGATGCGCTGGAAGGCAAGCAGCCTGCTGTGCCGGTAGACGTTGTTCATCGCGCGCTGCGTGAAATCCACGAACGTGCCGATGCAGTGCGTCGCGAGCGTTTTGCCGCGATGGCGGAAGACGGCGTGAAATATCTGGAAGAAAACCGTGAGAAAGAAGGCGTGAACAGCACCGAGTCCGGCCTGCAGTTCCGCGTACTGACTCAGGGCGAGGGGGCAATCCCGGCGCGTACCGATCACGTTCGCGTACACTACACCGGTAAACTGATCGACGGCACCGTCTTCGACAGCTCCGTGGCACGCGGCGAACCAGCTGAATTCCCGGTTAACGGCGTTATCGCTGGCTGGATTGAAGCGCTGACCCTGATGCCGGTCGGCTCTAAGTGGGAACTGACTATCCCTCACAGCCTGGCCTACGGCGAGCGCGGCGCGGGGGCTTCTATCCCTCCGTTCAGCACGCTGGTCTTTGAAGTTGAGTTGCTGGAAATCCTGTAATTCTGGCATTTATCCTCTCTCCGCCTGGGGGGAGGATATAAAATCCTTAAGTTTGATATATCCTGGGATTTAATCTTGCAAATGCCGCTGTTGCGTGTATTTTTGTGAGCTGTTTCCCATAGGTGAGGTGATATAACACTCACTTTAAACATAAAAT
>NZ_JANEWH010000246.1:0-2631 GCF_028069715.1 Kluyvera sp. Awk 3
TTCTGAGAGTGAGGGAGCGTCGCGAAAGGCAGCTAAGGGAAGTGCGAATGGAAGAGTCAGAAATTGAAGAGAGGGTATCATGGCAACGATAAATAACGTCACTAATTATCCCAATGTTTCTCAGGATAAACATATTTCAGGTGAGTCTAAAAAACTCGATGATATCGTTCGAAAGAAGAAAGTTGAGGATACAGATGCCCCGACGGCATTACCCACTACGTTAACTGGCGGCATCGTGCAGCAGAATTCTTTGCTGCGGCTTTCGCTTGCTTTGCGTGGACACGGGGAAAAGGTTACGGAGCGGAGCCCTAAAACGGTGGCAGCCGCTCCAGTCACCATTGCCAAAGTGGTATCTGAGCGTTTACGTGTCAGCGAAAAGCCTGCCGTGGAGCAAAGCCTAAAAACGGACGCAGCTGCGGAACGAAAAGAGAACGGCGAAGTTAAAAAAGCTGTGAAAGAACCGAGTCTGGCCACAAAACCGCTTAGCGAAGTAGCCGGAACGAATTCTGAGAGACGTGTCCAGGCGCCAGCGACCGTGGCAGACAGCATAAAGGTCGCCCAGCAAGCTGATATCAGACCGATATCTGAACAGGATCGCAGCGATGTACCAGATAAGCCGCTCAGTCATAGAAATGATGTGACGTTTATGCCACCGCAATCGACGCCGCAGGGCGCACGACACGTCGAGATGAAAGAGAGCGCTGTGGTGAAAAGAGAAAGTCAGCAAATGCTCTCAGGCAATGCGAATGGCGTTGATGGTGGTCGCACTGTAGCGAACGAGTCCGTTAAGGGCAGCAGTAACCTGACTTATCATTTTTCGGAATGGGGAAGCGGCCATCGAGTTAACGTGCAGCTCGCTGCACAGCAGGGCTTACCGCTGGTGCTCAGCCCATCAGATAACCTTGTTCAGGATCGCCTTGCTGACCAGGGCGGCCAGAATGACGGTGGGCAGCCGCAGTGGATATTCCAGGATGAACAAGATCAGCAGCAATCCCGTGGCGGTAAACCGCCAAAATATGCTGAGGAACCGATGTGATCAGAGAACATTTACGCAGCTATTCCAGAGAAGAACGGGCATGGCGTCAATGTATTGCTTACTGGAATACCCAAGGCTATCAATTCGAGCAAGGCATAGAAGCGGAAGGGCCTCTGCTGCATTTTTCTACCGATCGCGGCTGGGAGGGGCTTATTGATCTTCGAGACTGGTATGCCAGTTTCATGCCGCAGCAGGCACGTATGGCCAGCGTGTCCTGCACTGTTGAACAGTTGAAGATCTTATTTCTCAATAGCATTCAACCGCTGGTTGGGCTGCCCACTGGGCTTGAATATCAGCGCGTTGAAAGCCGCGGACTGGTGGAAGACAAGAAAAGCGTTAAGGGTCTGTTTTCCTGTTTACTTCCACACGGCCGAATGTGGTTGAACGGTAAACGACCGGACGCAATTTCTCCGCCAGAACGTCAAAGCACACTGGATATCCTACGTGTTCCCGTGACGCTGTTTTTTGAAATCGGGCATAGCTTTATTAGCTATCGTTTGTTGAAAAAAGTTTGTCGTGGCGATGTGTTGCTCGTTAATCATGTTGAAAACAAGATGAAAATTCACGGCGAGTCTCTCGCTAAATTTGTCCGCAATGAGGAAGGTTTTATGTTTGATGTTGAAGATGGTCATGAATATATCGAAAACACCGACTCTGTCGCTGCCGACGAATCAACAAGTTCGGTTGAAAAAAAAGCTTTACTGCCTGTAGATAAGATCAAAATTGAACTTGGTTTCGTTTTACAGAAAAGCACCGTCAGTCTCCAGGATATTGAAGGGTTTTATCAAGGGGAGATTTTACCTTGTCACTTTGATGCGGAGAAAAATATTGAGATTACCGCTAACGGTGCTGTCGTAGCGAGAGGGGAGTTGGTATGGTTTGAAGAGCGTTTTGGCGTGGAAATTAAAGAATTATGCCATGAGGTCAATAATGATCCAAGGTAATGATATTTCGCTGATTGCCATTCTGGCTTTCTCCACGTTATTGCCGTTTATCATTGCCTGTGGCACTTGCTATATCAAATTCTCGATCGTATTTGTGATGGTCCGCAACGCCCTCGGTCTGCAACAAATCCCGTCGAATATGACGCTGAACGGCATCGCGTTAGCATTATCTTTCTTTGTAATGATGCCAGTGGTAAAGAACGGCTATGAAGAATATAAACGCTCTGATATGGATACCAGTAATCCAGAATCCGTGGCATATTTCATTGAGCATGGCATGGATAGCTACCGGGACTATCTACAAAAATATTCTGACCCTGAACTTACGCAATTCTTTGAACGCGTTCAGTTGCAAAGAGATCAAGATGCGATGGGGGCCGCCGAGGAGGAGGAAAAACCTTCTATAATATCGCTGCTGCCTTCTTATGCGCTCAGTGAAATAAAAAGTGCCTTTAAAATAGGATTCTATATCTATTTGCCTTTTGTGGTTATTGATTTATTGGTATCCAGTATTTTGCTGGCTCTGGGGATGATGATGATGAGTCCGGTGACGATATCGGTGCCAATAAAACTGGTATTGTTTGTGGTCATGGATGGATGGACCTTATTATCCAAAGGCTTGATTTTGCAATATATCAATCTGGCTACTTC
>NZ_JANEWH010000247.1:0-2625 GCF_028069715.1 Kluyvera sp. Awk 3
ATATATGCGTGTGACGTCAGATGAGCCGCAAAAAATACTTGCTGTTTGCAATAAGCAGACGGCTGATTTTTTGAGAAAATTCAATATATTATGTATTACACCTACAGAGTCGGTGTTAAATTGGGTAGAAATTTTAAAAAAGGCCAAAGGCTATACTAAGTGGTCTGTTGCCAGCATTCCAGAGTTAGAACATCATTATTCGTCAAAGTCATTGACAAGTAGGGATTTTTTTATCCTGGAGCATTTGTGTAAAGGGTATTCGTTTGCTCAAATATCTGAACTCAGTGGTCTGGATGCAAAGATTGTTTACGCCAGACTTAGTAAGATAAAGCATGAGTTTGACTTAAAAAGGAACAACCTTCATCTTGCTTACGATTTCGTTTCAGAATCGATGGGGAATTTCCATGGTTATTATAAACAGTCAGGCTCGGCCTTTTAAAGTACAGGTTTCTCCTAATCATTTACGCCAGGTATTCTGAAACTGCCCGAAGCGGAAAGATAAAAATAAAGAACATTATTACATGGTTTCAACGCGTAGGCTGTGTGTCGGCGATAGTTATATTTATCCTTACTTAGCATAAGTCTCATGAGGGTGATGAGGTGATTTGTGACGTTCTCGTCTGGTACTCCCAGGCAAAGTGGGGGCAACCTCGACGAAATTGAAATTGAAGAAAATGCGGAAGAAGGCGAAGCAATTCATCCAGCCAGAAAAAGAGAACGGCCCAAAAGCAGGGCCGTTCTAATCTCAAAATCCCGTATTCCGTTCATTCAAGGTCACTTAAGTATACGGCGTGATAACCATATGCTTCTTTGTCGACATCGCCGCTCAGGCACTACAACGCATTTGGCCTTGGTGGGCAGCGTTCCAGCAGCTCAATGCTACCGTCAGCGTTCTGCTGCTCCAGATGTACATCAAACCCCCACAGGCGATGGACATGTTTCAGCACCTCTTTGCGGCCTTTATCCAGCGGTGCGCGGTTATGTGGCACGTAGCGCAAGGTCAACGAACGGTCGCCGCGTAGATCGACATTCCACACCTGAATATTCGGCTCAAGATTACTGAGGTTGTACTGAGAGGAGAGCTGTGAGCGGATTTCCCGATAGCCCTCTTCGTTGTGGATAGCCGAAATCTCCAGATAATTATTACGGTCGTCGTCCAGAACGGTAAACAGCCGGAAATCACGCATGATTTTCGGCGACAGGAACTGGCTGATAAAGCTCTCGTCCTTAAAATCACGCATTGCGAAGTGCAGCGTGGTCAGCCAGTCGGAACCGGCGATATCCGGGAACCAGTATTTGTCCTCTTCGGTCGGGTTCTGACAAATGCGCTTAATGTCCTGGAACATGGCAAAGCCCAGCGCGTACGGGTTGATACCGCTATACCACGGGCTATTGTAGGGTGGCTGGAACACCACGTTGGTGTGACTGTGCAGAAACTCCAGCATAAAGCGCTCGGTCACTTTGCCTTCATCGTACAGATGGTTAAGGATGGTGTAGTGCCAGAAGGTCGCCCAGCCTTCGTTCATCACCTGCGTCTGTTTCTGCGGGTAGAAATACTGGCTAACCTTACGCACGATACGCAGAATCTCGCGCTGCCACGGCTCCAGTAGCGGCGCGTTCTTTTCCATAAAGTACAGCAGGTTCTCCTGCGGCTCGGACGGGTAGCGGCGCGCGGACTCGACGGCTTTCTCTTCATCGCGCTTCGGTAGGGTGCGCCACAGCGTATTCACCTGGCTTTGCAGATACTCTTCACGGCTTTTTTGCCGCGCTTTTTCTTCCTGCATCGAGATTTTTGACGGTCGTTTATAGCGGTCAACGCCGTAGTTCATCAGCGCGTGGCACGAGTCGAGCAGACGTTCCACTTCATCCACGCCGTAGCGTTCTTCACATTCGGTAATGTATTTACGAGCGAACAGCAGATAGTCGACGATCGAACTGGCATCGGTCCAACTGCGGAACAGGTAGTTGTTTTTAAAGAATGAGTTGTGTCCGTAGCAGGCGTGCGCCATTACCAATGCCTGCATGGTGATGGTGTTCTCTTCCATCAGATAGGCAATACAGGGGTTGGAGTTAATGACAATTTCATAGGCCAGCCCTTGCTGCCCGTGCTTATACTGGCGCTCGGTCTCAATAAACTTTTTACCAAACGACCAGTGGGGGTAGTTAATCGGCATCCCGACGCTGGAGTAAGCATCCATCATCTGCTCGGAGGTAATGACTTCAATCTGATGCGGGTAGGTATCCAGTCGGTATAGCTTCGCCACCCGGTCGATTTCCGCCAGGTAGGTTTCCAGCAGCGAAAACGTCCAGTCGGGTCCATCGCTCAGACGAGTTGCATCCTTATTCATCGAGTCAATCGTAGCCATTAGCGCGCCCTCATTGTTGGCGACTCTCTCTGTCTGGAGAGCCTCTCTTCAAGAATAGAACACCGCAGAAATTCTGTAACAACCGCGTTTTCTAAACTTCATGATTTATTCATTTTAGTGGCGATATTTTTGCTCGTTCTCAGCATTTTATGCTGACAAAAAATAGCGTGCAGCAGGAGATATCAACTTCGTCGTCACCCCGCAGCATGCGTGCTGTGTGAAGTAAGTCACCATAAAAAAAGCGTATGTTGAATAATAT
>NZ_JANEWH010000248.1:0-2622 GCF_028069715.1 Kluyvera sp. Awk 3
ATTTTAAGGTATGCGATATACTCCCTGACGGGATAAACCAGGAGGTGGACATTGCGTAGGTATATTGAAATCGCGAATATAATCAGGGAAAGGATCGTCAATAATGTCTATGCGACCGGGGAGAAGATCCCTTACGGTCATCAGCTTTGTGAAGAGTTTAGCTGTAGCAAGATAACGCTAAATAACGCGCTGGAGATTCTGGTCAACGAGGGGTTTATTACCCGTCAGCGTGGTCTTGGCACCGTGGTCAAAACGGCTACCCCGCGCTATACCCACGCCGAGAGCAACCTGGTTTCGCCGATCCTGGGCGTGAGCACCATTAATCAGACGCAGGGGCATAATGTCAGAAGTCATCTGCTGCTGTTTGAAATTGCCAACCCTTCAGCTGAGGTGGCTGAAATGTTGGCGATCCAGGACGATCGCTTCTGCTGGCATTTTCGCCGCGTTCGCTACGTCGATGATCTTCCGCTCTCCATTGAAGACACGTGGCTTCCCGTACATATTCTGCCGGAGTTCACGCGTGAAAATGCGCTGGGGTCGATTTATCAGTATGTGGAAACCACATTACGTAAAATCCCCGCCAGCAGCCATACCCAGTTCTCTTCGCTGCCGAGCGATGATGAAGCGCAAGAGTGGCTTGAGCTACAGCCAAACGAGCCGGTGAGCGTCACCCGCTCGGTCACCTATCTTAGCGACGGGCAGCCGTTCGAGTTCTGTACCAGCCGCTATCATTATCAGCGCTTTAACTATAATTCGGTCGTCCAACGCAACGGCGGCTAAGGCTGCTTCGCCGCACATTCCGCCTTCACCGCCTCATACAGTAACCGCACCGCGGCAGAGAGTTGTTTGCGGTGCGGGCAGATCATATTCAGCGGCACTCTGTCGCCCAGGTAGTTCGGCAGCAGCACCTTGAGCCGCCCTTCTCGCAGATCGTCGCTGACATCCAGCCCCGATTTAAACGCAATCCCCTCACCGGCTACTGCCAGACGACGGATCACCTCAGCGTCATCGCTGGTGATATTGCCAGAAACCTGCACGCTGTGTTCTACGCCGTCGAGGCTGAGCGGCCAGCGGTCAAAGGGACGTCCGCGCAGCACGTAGGTTAGTGCATTACAGCGTTCAAGGTCGGCGAGCGTCTGCGGTTCGCCGTGGCGGGCAATCCAGTCTGGCGACGCTACCAGCACCCGGCGATTCTCCGGCGCGACGGGCAGCGAGACGAACGATGCATCGTCGTTTTCACCGTAGCGAAATGCCACGTCCACTGGATCTTTAAAGACATCGGTGCGATGATCGGAAAACAAAATCCGTAGCCGCAGCGCCGGGTGACGTGTGCGGAACTCACGGAAAACATTCAGCAGAAGATTACGCCCGAGATCGGACGGTACGGCAATTTGCAGCGTGCCGCTGACTTCATCATTGGGCGTGTTAATTTGCTGTAGCCCGTTTTGCAGCGCATCGAGCATTTGCAGAGCGTACGGTAGCCAGGTTTCTCCTTCCACCGTCAGCCGTAAGCTACGCGTTGAGCGGGCAAACAGGCGAATATTGAGCGCCGTCTCCAGACGCTTGATTGCCGAGCTAACCTGCGCGGGCGGGATGCCAGCCTCTCGCGCTGCCTCGCTAAAACTGCCGAGCGCCGCCGCGCGGACGAACAGTGATAAATCTTCCAGCCTGAACATGTTGGCTCCTCACAGAATAATCCTCAAAACGCGCATCATCGCTGTTTGCTTACACTTTTTAAGAAAGCAGCGCTTGCCATTCAGCCCGCGCATCAGGAATCATACGGAGCTGCAATTTTATATCCAGGATAATGTGGGGATAGTATGCGTAAAACTAAAATGATGCTTCTGGGCGTACTGTTGGCAACGGCAGGTGCGGCATGGGCGGCTCCGGCCACCGGCATCAAGCAGTATGAGTTGAAAGAGTTCACCGCCGATTTCACGCGATTCAAAATTGGCGATAACGCTCCCGCGATGTACCTGACGCCGGAGTACAATATCAAGCAGTGGCAGCAGCGTAATCTGCCCGCGCCGGATGCCGGCACCCACTGGACGTACATGGGCGGGAACTATGTGCTGATCGGTGATACCGACGGCAAAATCAGCAAGATTTACGACGGTGAAATTTTCTATCACCGTTAATAACCCGCCAGCGGCGATCGCTTCACCGCTGGCCCGTTTTATTGGCTAGAAATAATGTACGCCGTTCTGATTCAAATATTGATTAACTGCTACCTCACCCGCCAGACGCTCATATAATAACAGGATGCTTAATAGTAAATCGCCGCCGCTGCGTAACAGATCATCCGGGGCAATATGATTATTCTCTTCAGCCAGTTCGCTCAGATGTTCAATTATCTCCCGATATTCACCATAAATATTGACCGGCAACGTTTTCTCAACCATCTGTTCGCGGCAGTAGCGTATCGCATCGGCGGACTTCTCGCTCAGCGAGCGGCTCTGCATCAGCAATACCAGCAGCTCACGCAACTTCATCATCAACGTTTCATTATTCATTTTACTCTCCATTGCCGCATTAATAATAATTACCACAAATAACAGGAGATGATTAACGCTCAAATTTTGCAAAGGGTGATGAAATTGAACATCTCATACCCTGAGAGAG
>NZ_JANEWH010000249.1:0-2591 GCF_028069715.1 Kluyvera sp. Awk 3
CACTCATACCGCCAGAACGTTATGTAATTTAATTAACGGGTGTCGTGATTATCACCAGCTCTATTTTGTTTTTATTACAAAATAATCGATTTTTACGGCAATAGCACACAGCACTTTATAACGCGTGAAAGGGTTAATCATGAAAATGAAGCAACTCGCCATCATTGTGGCGCTCACCGTTTTATACCCTGCAACGACTATATATGCCGTAGCTGCAGGTGGTAATGACAATAGCGGTGGAAATGGCAATAGCGGCCAAAACGCAAATAACCAAGGCAATGGCAATGGTAACAACGGGAATGGTAACGGCAATGGAGGCGGCGGCAACGGAAGCGGCAATAACGGCAACGGCAATGCCAACGGTAATGGCGGCGGCGGTGATAACGGCGGCGGTCAGGGTGGCGGCNACGGNGGTGGCCAGGGTGGCGGTCACGGTGGCGGCTGGGGTGATGGTCATGGAGGTGGTCAGGGCCATAACCCGTTTGGTGGTCATGGCAACCATGGCGGTAATGGTGGCGGTCACGGCGGCGGCTGGGGTGATGGTAACGGAGGCGGCCAGGGCCATAACCCGTTTGGCGGTCATGGAAATCATGGCGGTGGCGGTAACCATGGCGGTGGCGGCAACCACGGCGGTGGCGGCAACCACGGCGGTGGCGACAATCACGGCGGTGGCGNNAACNACGGCGGTGGCGGTAACNANGGCGGTGGCGACAACCACGGAGGTGGCGGTAACNANGGCGGTGGCGGNAACAACATCGGTGGCGGCAACAACATCGGTGGCGGTAGCAACAACGTCAGTGGTCGTAGCAACGGCGGTGGTTCAGGCATAACCGCGACAACCGTTCGCGGCGGACAAGCGGGTAATAACAACTCGGATAACAACAGTTCTCGATCGTCTAAGTGCAACCAGCCTGGGGCGATTGGCTGTAACTTCCGCTAATCAGGTCAAATGTTAGTCGGGAGATACCGATATACGTTTCATCTCCAGAAGGCCGTAGCCGGTGTGCTGCGGCCTTTTTATGTTTGAGAGTCGTTATAAAGAATGCACTGACACTGCCGATAATGAAGCTAACTATATAAATTTTCTATGTAAAACGGAGTTGCAAAAGTCTTAATGTAAGCATAATGTGAGAAAAATGTTTACATTTAGAGTGCTCGCTTCGAATTGCAGATCCTGGACGCAACGTCTTCATGGAAGATCTCAAATTATCGGAGAGTTACCATGCAAACATTCCCGCGATTTTTCACTGCTATCATCTCCTCGCTTGCCTTTTTCTGTTTCAGCGCGCTGGCCGCAAACAGTGGTGTGATCCACTTTCGTGGGCAGATCGTCGAGCCGCCCTGTGATTACCAACCTTCGCCGACCAAAATGAGCGTGAACTGTTATCAGGACGGTAAGAATCATGTTCAGACAGTATCAATGAAATCCCTGCTACAGGGGCAGCAGTTTGTCAATGACAAGAGCACCGCCACGCTGCACTGGCTAAATACGGATAAAAATGCAGCGATCCTCACCGTACAGTACAAATAGCCCGAAACGAAATGACGGGGCGTGTTGTTTATGGTAGGCAGTTTTAGTTGGCCACTTCATTTTCGATCTGGTTGATAGCAAGAGAGCTAACCCTGTTAACAACATAACTGTGCTATGTCGTGAAAGCTGGAGATGGGTGATAACAGCATAACAACTAAAGCCAGCCTCAGGGCTGGCTTTCTCTTCATCTAACCTGTCCACATTCACTGTAAGTTAAACTCATCATTGCAAGTAGATGGCTTGCTACTTCAAACGGGAGAGTAAAAAGGATGATTTTGGACTCCGATAAAGAAACGTTGACATTTTCTCATCATCAATATGAGCAATTACAGCAAGGGTATGAAGTAACATCAAATTATTTTATTCATCATTGGGTTCATCTCGGACTACAGGTGGTGAATCGAGTACAAATACATTTCTCAAAAAATCATCCCGTCACTTTTTAATCTCATGGCATGTAGCATCTGAGACAGAATTAGTTACCCTCTGAACCCATCCCCATCCAGACATTTTATTCCCATCAAAATCTAGCTCAAAATCAGTAGCATTACCATCAGTGAAATGCGTCGCAGTTGTTTTATTCGATGAGAAATAACATTCTGCATCAGGTTTTACTTCTGGCTTATCATCACACCCAATCAAGGCAAATAGGCATAGTATCGCAAAGATCTTTTTCATTTTATTCACTGTCCACTACACAATCAACGCCCATCAATGAACGCTGTTTACCACTGACTTTTATGACCATCTGAATTCCAGAATATGTCTCACCATCTTTGATGTAGATTAATTGATTACTGGCTTCACTTGTTTCAATCAATCCTGTTCTCATTTGCATCTTATCCCCTTCCTTCCACTTGTCATTACGTACAGGGCTAGTTTGAAAATCAAAATTCACTCCATGCATTTTAATCATCNTTAAATTTCCATTTTCAAGAAATTCTAATGGATACTTAGAAACACCCTGAGAGGTAATTTCACCAGTGTTAAGAATTGAATCTTCGACAATTACTTTGTCACAATGACCTATAGCCATTACATTAAATGCAGATGCTAATAA